>CALWLH010000001.1 GCA_944381475.1 uncultured Lachnospiraceae bacterium
GGAAAATAGCGCCGAAAGGCTCCCGTCCAGGGCGCATCGTCCTCATAGTCCTCCATAAACACAGCCTGCTGGGAGACGATCTTACATTTCTGAGCAAAGGAATTGTCGCTGAACATACGCATCCGCCGCATTGTCCGGATTTTTTCCGGTATATACGAAAAGGCACTGGGAAAATGTTCTCTGGAAACAGGCAGCAAAGTGTCTTCATATACAACGGCAGGCTTAACAGGCGGCGTATCCAGCACAATGGTGCAGCCCCGCTCTGTATCCGCATATACGGCCCGATCAAAAAGCCGGAGGACCACCTCGGACTGCGTGTCAGCCTCAAACTTGATTCCCACCCAGCCCCGCCCTTTTATATAAAAGGGCAAGGTCAGATAGGGGGCTTTGATCTCCGAAAGAATCCGCTGGTCACACCGCAGGTCGCACCGCTGGATCTCCATTCCGCTATCGTAATCCCACTGGCGCATGAGAAAAGCGATACTCTTTCCCGTATGAAGGCTTTCCAGGACAGAAAAGCCTGGAAAATCAGGCCATTTATACTGCTCCCGGATATGGAATTTCTTCTCAGCGTGATTAATCAGCTCCGACAGCTCCAAAGCATCACCCCCCCTATGCGCAAAATGCCCTTGTCAAGAGCGATGGCATACGCCATCGCTTACCCGTCAAGAACCTGTATATAAATCATAGCATATCCCGGTTAAAAATCAAGCATGAAGAACACTTGTACTTAAATATCCGGCTCGGCTGGGTTTCTGTTGGACACGAAACAATAAATGATTAACATATTTCTAGCTGCGACTATCCCTCCTCGTTATTCCAGAATTCCAGATGCTGCTATCCAATCTGCAGCCTCCGAGCCAGCCCCATTGACCAAGGAACCGCTTACTGCCAGCCCCTCCAGCAGATTTGATTCTGGGCAGAGGGCAGGAATATCCTGTTCACTTCTGCCCATGCGGCTTCCGCCACTTCCTTTTCCGCCTCATCAATGCAGGTGTAGTAATCCGCCGGGTAGGGCTTAACGGTATCTACCTCAAACTTCCGTTCCAGTAGTTCTCGCCCTTACGGGAATAATACAGGATCAATGCTTTGATCATTGTAAATATCTTCTCTTTGTATTCTATCTTTTAATTTAATCAGGACAAAAAAGCAATTTCAGTTTTAGGGACTATGGATTAGCAAAACTTATTTGAATTCAGACTCCAGCAGCGGCATGAAGAAATGTAAAAATACTCTTTATCCCAAGCTCTGATTCACCGTTTTCTCTCGTGCTACATTTCTATCAGGCCGGCTCTTGCATTTTACGAAATAGTGAGGTGACTGTTTATTCTCTTGTTCATGTTACTTTGCGGTACATGAGCATTAGAAGCCGGTTTATTTTTCCGGAAGGCTTATCAGATTTTATTTTTTATCAAACAGACTGATTTGCCAATATTCACTTTTTTCTGGAAATTCTTTCAGATAAGCAAAAATTTGATCTGTCTGATACATCATTCCTGCCTTTCGGCAGGTTTCTCTGAAGATATGCATCAGGTGTTTGTTATTCGGGCTGTTTATTATATAGGCATACCCATATTTATTCCGGTATTTTTTTTTTTTTTTAGGAAAAAACCGATCCAGGGCGTGATAAAAGTATTCCCGGTTTCCATCCCGCAGGGTAACACCCATTTCGAAATTTATAATACCTTTCACGCCCGCATCCACACAGTATTCCAAAATTCCTCTCAGATTTTCTTCCGTATCATTGATAAAAGGGAGAATCGGAGTCAGCCACACGATAGTCGGAATCCTTTCTTCCCGCATTTTCTTTAAGACCTGTACTCTTCTGCTTGTTGCACAGACATTAGGTTCTAGGATCCTGCACAGTTTGTCGTCATAGGTTGTCAGGGTCATCTGTACTACCGCTTTTGTCCTTTCATTGATCTGGCGCAGGAGATCCAGATCCCGCAAAATCCGATCCGACTTTGTCAATACAGCGGCTCCGTATCCATACTGCCGGATCAGTTCCAGACATTTTCTGGTCAGTCCCAGCTGTTCTTCACAGGGCAAATATGGATCACACATACCACCGGTTCCGATCATGCATTTTCTTCTTTTTGAACGGAGTTTCTGCTCCAAAAGAGCCGGGGCATTCTGCTTTACTTCGATATCCTCAAAGGGATGGGTAAAGCCATAACATTTGCTTCGGCTGTCACAATAAATGCAGCCATGGGTACAGCCCCTATATATATTCATCCCATTATCTGGAGATAGAATCCCCTTAGCATCAACAAAATGCATTTTGTACCTCTCTCACATCAGATCTTTCTTACCGGATGCCGGATCACCGTCCTCCATTTTTCCTGCGGTACGCGCCTGGCATCCGAAAGATAGATTTCATGATGCATCCGGCCACTGGAAAAATCATTTGCATATCCATTTTCTCTGAGAAAAGTATCCGTCAGGGCAATGGTCCGGGGTTCTTCGTCAAAAGCCCCCATATGCATACACTGAACACACAGGCCTTCTTCATTGGGATTTCCTTTCCCCCGAACCGTGATATAATTCATCTTTGGAATCTCCACAAGCTGCGGTTTTTTACCAGACCATCTCACACAGTTTCCCGCTGTCTTCCAAAATCGTACAGGGAAGCAGCGCTGCCGGAGTATCCGCCACCCTGTCGGTTTGGTGCTTTATGCTGATTTATAAGGCTAATTCTTTGTACCGAACATTACCTTAACCTTATGTTTCACCGGAGGCGGCCTCCAATGACTTCAGAGTCTGTCCATCGGAGGTCTTCCAGCTCGTCAGACCATTGGCACTTTTCCCAATAACAAACATTGCCGCATAGGAGGGGCTGGTAAAAAGCAAATCCTCCTGGAGGATATTATTCTCGTCAATCTGTGCCTTCCTCCTGCGATTCTTAATGACAGCTGGAATAGTGTCATCGTCAATCGGAGAAACATGACTCCCCTGCAAGACGACAAACCCCTCTGCTGTCTGAGCACCGTCCGCCTCAACTTTTCCGACATTCTTGATAGTTCTTTCCAGATGAAGAGAAACCGACTCCTGAACAGCATCATCAGCAGAAAAATCCTGTGTTTTTACCACAGGCTTACTCAAAGGCTCGAACAGCTTGTGACCGAGCGTTCCCATGATGACCTTCGCATAATCGATGAATTCCTCCATCTCACTTTCCTTCTCCTCAGTAATGTTGCCAGGAGTCGGATCGTTGCCGTTTTTCACATCATAACGTTTTGCTTCAATCGCCATATTGCAAAAACGATTTTCAAGATAGCTAATCTCAGTCGCACCGAGTGAGTTATTCGATGTAGTAAAGACGATAGCCTCTGTCCAGTAGTCCTTCTCCGGATTACGCTTATGCTCCTGCAGGCGATTGAGAATACCTTCGCCATTTTTTCTCGTCCCAGCCTGCCCGATATAGACCACTCCTTTTCCGGTCTCATCGGAAGTTCCAAAAAGGAAATAAACGCCGCTCTGCTTTAAGTCATCCCGGTCTTTGCACTTATCCAGCTCCGTCCGAGGGATTTTAAAGGCAACACCCGTCCAGTTTGCAAGCGTGCATTTGATCCTTCCGCTGGCTTCGCCATCCATCAAGAACAGCTGTATATTCTTTCCACGTGCCGCCATATCAGCACCTCCTCCGATTTTTATTTCATTACTTTTTCCAGCAGGGATTTATAGCTATCAACCTGAGCCCACAGTTCAGTCCCAACATAATTCTTAATTTATATAATAAAGAAAACTTCATTTGTCATTTTAACATATTTCTTAGCTATTTTCAATAAAAACAGAATTTCCTATAAAGTAAAAAGATGGCTGCGAAAAAATAATTTCTCATTTTTTCACAGCCCCTCGTTTTAATCTTTCTTCATTTTTCGTGTGCAGCACATTGACAAACTGGGATTGAACAAAATCGCTGCGCGATGGCCTGCCAAGGCTGTGGCATAGCGATTTTCTGTTTTCTATAACAAAAGCAGTAGAAAGCAAGTCCTAAAAGTAGTATTGTTAAGTCACCACAACGAAACAAT
>CALWLH010000002.1 GCA_944381475.1 uncultured Lachnospiraceae bacterium
TTACTCCTGGACGGATAACTGGAGCGGTGATGAGATAACCAAAACCTACTATGTGAAGGAGACCACGGTGCCCCAGGGCTTCACTGCCGATACGGACGGCAGCGGGAACGCGGCCATGTGGAAGGTAGAACTGGATGGTCAGCATAACACCACCACCTACTACAAGCGCTACGGCTCCTCCGGTCCCTGGACGCTGGTAGCTGATGGGGCGGCAAACACCTATTACATGACGGTCCTAAACAACCAGGCGGAGGCTACGGTCCACCTGTCCGTACATAAGTCCGACGATGCGGGAAATAACATCGCAAATGTACAGTTTACAATCTATGAAAGCTTTAACCCGGATACAGGGGCCCTTTCCAACGCCCTGGGCACCGTCACCACCGACAGGAACGGAAACGGGAGCTTCAGCTATGAGCTGGGGACGCAGATTTACAGCTCCCAGGCCATGTACATCAAGGAGACCCGTGTCCCGGATGGATATGTGATGAGCGAGGATGTGGTATACATCCGTCCCATAGTGGGGCTTGTGTCAGGCGGCGTCTACTATTACGGCATCCAGAGCGCCGCATACTATGAGGCTGACGGGGATGGAACCTATACCCAGACCACTACAAACAAATCGGAGGTCTTTTCCCTGGCCGGGATCACGGAGGTGGTAAATTATCCGGAAAGCAACCCGACCTTCTGCGCAGGCTCCTACGAGCTCTCCATGGAGGTGGAAAATGACCGGCTCACAGACCACTATGCCTATAAGACCGTGGGGGCAAACACCTCCATGGATGACATTACAAGCGTCACCTATCAGCTCTACAGGACCTCTGACGGCCTGAGCGCACCCCAGAAGGTAGGAGGTGAGGTCACCTCCACGGACAAGTCCGGGGCGCAGCCTTTCCGGGTGGACTGGGAAGACCTGCCCTACTATGACGCAGACGGAAACGTCTACAGCTACTATGCGGAGGAGACAAAGGTGAACGGCAGCGCCACAAATCTGGCCAACTACGATGTGGCCTATGACGGCAGCAGCCGGTACACGGTTGTCACCAACACCAGCAGGCTGTTAAACGGCCAGTTTGCAATCCATAAGACAAACGATACCGGCACTGAGCTGGAGGCCACATTTAACGTGTACAGCAGCCCCAGCTGTATGGAAGGCTCTCTGCTTGGCAGCGTTACCACCACAGGTGGTACAGGCATCTATACCCTTGCCGCCTGGAACAGGTCCGAGGGCGATACAAAGACCCTTTACTTTAAGGAGGCAAATCTTGACGCGTCCGGATATGTGACCATCGGGGGTGTGAAGTATAAGGGCGATACGAACCTTTATCGGGTAGTGATCACAGGCGCTTCTGACGCGGATGATTCTTCCTATGTCATTTATAACAACGCAACTAATGAGGTCGTCACATCAAGCCCCATCGTAAACCATGAGGTCATCAGCCATACCTTCAATAAGGTGTTCTCCGGAAGCTACGCAAAAGATTACGTGGACAGCGTAACGGTACAGCTAAAAAGAAAGATTTCTGGCGGCACCGCTTCAAATGTGGGATCAGCTGTAACAGTAAATAAGGACAGCTCCGGAAACATCTCCTACACATGGCATAACCTTGCCAGATACGACTCTGACGGAAACGAGTACCGCTACTTTGTGGAGGAGACCGCTGTCAATGGCAGCGCGGACCTGCTGGACATCTTCGAGGTAACCACAAACAATAACGGCTCTGCTGTCAGAAACACAACAAGCATCACCAACACCTTAAAGACGGCGGAGCATACCTTCTATAAAGCCTTTGGGAATACGGATACAAGAAATGCAGTAACGTCCATCACAGTGCAGCTTTACAGAAACGGTGTGGCTTACCGGGATACAGTGGTGGTAACATCCTCCTCCAGGGTGGGAAGTACCTCCTGGGCCTGCAGGTGGGATAACCTGCCCCAGTATGACAAGGACGGGAATGCGTACAGGTACCATGTGCAGGAAGTATCTGTGACCTACAAAAATATGAACGGGGAAACTAGTACCCTTACCGGAGGGGATATCGACAGATATTTCACACGCTCCACGGACAATGCGGGAGCGGCAGCGCTCACCAGCACCACCATCACCAACACCCTGGCGCAGCTCTACGGCGCGGTAACGGTGGAAAAGGTCAACGCTGAGAACGATACCGTAAAGATCGCGGGTGTAAAATACGGCGTCTACACGGACCCGGATTGCACCCGCCTGGTACAGGACTACATCGAAACGGGCTCCTCCGGTATCGCAGTCTACACTGTGGCCAGCCCCTGGTATAAGATTGACGGGGACACAAGGACGGTCTACATCAAGGAGTACAGTACCGTAAGCCCCTATATCCTGGATGAAACCATTTACCAGGTGGTGATCACCGGCAGCACCCGGGGGGCGGAGTACTCCGTATGTGAGGTTACTGCGGACGGGGAAAATGTCGGAACATCCATTAAGCAGTTCAGGCAGCACAACGAAGAGCAGTACGGCCGGATCACCGTGACAAAGCTGGGGGAGGTTCTGGCAGGCTTTACCGGGACAACCCTTACCGGGGATAAGGGCGTGATCACAGGGTACACCAATGGGACCTTTACTTATAATTACGAGCCCATGGCGGGAGCCGTCTTTGCCCTGTATGCTGTGGGAAATATCAGAAACCAGGCGGGCACCATCGTCTACACGGACGGCCAGCTGGTGGAGGAATTGATCACTTCTGCAAACGGTACGGCGGTCTTTGAGGGGCTGCCCATTGGAACCTACCGGATTGTGGAGACAAAGGCCCCGGATGGACAGACCATCCCTGCGGTCCATGAGTGGACAAAGACCCTGACCTACGCGGGGCAGACCCAGACAGTCACCACCCAGTCCCAGACGGTCAACGACAACCTGGCGGACGCGTCCGTATCCGTCGTTAAGGCTGACCGGGATACCTCAAACGGCCTGGCGGACGTCTACTTTGGCTTATACGCCAGAGAGGATATCACAAACATCCATGGCAGCCTCATCGCGGAGGCAGACACCCTCATCTCTGTCTTAAAGACGGGCAGTGACGGGACCGGGAGCTTTTTAAACGGCGCCGGGGAAAACATGGATATCCCCTATGGAAGCTACTATATAAAGGAGCTCCAGACCAGGGACGGCTATACCTTAACCGATGAGGTTTACGAGTTCACATTTGCTTATGAAAGCGAGACCGCCTATACCGCCAGCTTTTCCCACACCTTCACGGATGAGCGGATGAGCGCGGCTATCTCCATCCAGAAGGTGGACGGGCATACCGGCCTTCCGGTACCGGAAGGGGACGGTTCCTTAGACGGGGCCGTGTACTACCTGTACGCAAGGGAGGACATTATCCACCCGGACGGGCATACCGGCGTGATCTATGAGGCAGGGGACTATGTGGCGACCCTCACAACCGCTGACGGCGGGAAGGCGTCCATCGATCACCTCTACCTTGGAAAATACTATGTCAAAGAGATCACCCCTCCCAAAGGGTATCTTCTTGACGATGGGGAGTATGACCTGACTGTTGTATCCGATGGCGTCAACCATGTGGAGACAGCCATCACGGCCTACAAGAACACGGAGGTTATCAGCGATGAAACGGATGTGCGCGATTACCCCATTGCGCGGCCCTTTGCTATTGTAAAATTCTCCGGCGGCAGCAGTGACACCAAGCTGGAGGGCTTAAACGGCGCGGGCTTTTCCGTCTACTTAAAGAGCACCCTTGTATATAAGGAGGACGGGACCATCGACTATGGGGCCTCCCCCAAGACCGTGATCACAGCTGACGGAAAGACCGAGGGCTTTACCCAGGATGTATATGGGAGTGACGGTGAGCTGCTGTATGCCGGGTACTTTGAGTCCATCCCCATCCCTTACGGGGAGTATCTGGTACACGAATCAACCGTACCGGAGAACATGGCCACAGTAAAGGATTTCACGGTCATTATCTCTGAGAAGGATACGGATAAGGATAGCCAGAAAAACCCTGTCGCAAACAAGGTATCCCCCCAGACCTACAACTACCTGTTTGACAAAAACTTTGAGGCAAAAATAAAGATCATCAAGAAGGATGCGGAGACAGGAAGGGAGGTAGCCCTTTCCGGCACTGTATTTAAAATCTATGACCTGGACAACCAGGAGTATATAGGCTACTGGGATGTGGACGAGAACAGCAATAAGGTATTTGTTGACACCTTTGTGACAAACAGCGAGGGCTTTGTGATCACCGGGCAGGTGCTGCCGGTTGGAAACTACCGGATCGAGGAGCAGCTGGCGCCGGAGGGGTATTACAACTCCGAGACAGCCCAGGGCATCACTTCACAGTTTTCCATCCGCATTGACTCGGGATTTGTCTTTGAGGGCAGCAGCGTGGATGAGTACTACGATGCAGACCTTGGCTGCTATATCCTGCCCGTTGTGTACTACGATGAGCAGGTGAAGGGCGAAATCGAGGTCTATAAGGAAGGTGAAGTTTTAACCGGGTATGATGATGAGACAGGCAGGTTTATTTATACCTTGGCGCCCCTTCCCGGAGCGGAGTATGACGTCTATGCCGACGGCGACATCTGCACACCGGACCATCAGACAGATGAGAAGGGCGACAGGCTCATTATCTACACAGACGGCCAGCTGGTGGCACATCTTACCACTGGCGAGGACGGAAAAGCAACACTTTCCGGACTGCCCCTTGGAAACTACCGGATTGTAGAGACCAAGGCCCCCGACGGCTATCTGTTAGGGGAAGGCGCGGTGCAGTACGCGGCTCTTGTATACGGCGGCCAGAACGTGAAGGTGGTCTATGACAGCGACGGCGTTGAAAATAAGTTTGTAAATGAAAGGCCCGTGGCTGACATCACTGTTGTAAAGTATGAGAGGAATGAGGACGGCACCGTAAACTATGAAACACGGCTTGCCGGCACATCCTTTAGCTTTATTACCACCACGGATATCACAAACTACAGAGGGGAGGTGATTGTCAGCGCCGGTACAGTCCTGGCAACAGTGACCACGGGGACAGACGGCACCGCAAAGGTTGACCCTGGCATAGGCGTCCCTTTTGGAAGCTATGCCTTTGTGGAGACGGCAGTGACCCCTGGCTATGTACTTGACGCTACACCCATCCCGGTAAGCTTTTCCTATAAGGATCAGCACACACCTGTGATAGAGCTTACGGCAGAGCAGGCAAACGACTATATAAGGCTGGAGATCGAAAAGACCGACGTGGTAACCGGACAGCCTGTGGAGGGCGCGACCCTCACCATCTACAAGGTAAACGAGGACGGCACCAAGGGCGAGATATTCACCAGCTGGGTAACGGACGGCACCGCCCACAGAATAAACCGCATCCCTGCGGGGGAGTACATCCTGGAGGAAACCTACGCGCCTACCGGGGATGGATACGTCAAGGCCCAGGATGCCCTCTTCAGCGTTCTTGAGACCGGGGCAATCCAGAAAGTGGAGATGGAGGACGACTTTACAAAGGTTGAGATTTCAAAGACCGACATCGTGACCGGGGAGCCTGTTAAGGGCGCGACCCTGACCATCTACAGGGTAAACGCAGACGGCACCAAGGGCGAGATATTCACCAGCTGGGTAACGGATGAAACACCCCACTACATGGAGTACATGCCTGTTGGGAACTACATCTTAGAGGAAACCTACGCGCCTACCGGGGATGGATACGTCAAGGCCCAGGATGCCCTCTTCAGCGTTCTTGAGACTGGACAAATCCAGCGTGTAGAGATGGAGGACGACTTTACAAAGGTTGAGATTTCTAAGACCGACATTGTGACCGGGGAGCCTGTTAAGGGCGCGACCCTCACCATCTACAAGGTAAACGAGGACGGCAGCAAGGGCGAGGTATTTACTTCCTGGGTAACCGGGACAGAGCCCCACTACATGGAGTATATGCCTGTTGGGGACTACATCTTAGAGGAAACCTACGCGCCTACCGGGGACGGATACGTGAAGGCCCAGGAAATCGAGTTTACTGTTCTTGAGACCGGACAAATCCAGCGCGTGGAGATGGAGGACGACTTCACCAAGGTTGAGATTTCTAAGACCGACATCGTTACCGGGGAGCCTGTTAAGGGCGCAACCCTCACCATCTACAAGGTAAACGAGGATGGTGCCAAGGGCGAGGTATTTACTTCCTGGGTAACCGATGAAACACCCCACTACATGGAGTACATGCCTGTTGGAGAGTACATCTTAGAGGAAACAAAGACTCCCGACGGCTATCAGAGGGCAGAGGATGTTGTATTTACAGTGGATGAGACTGGAGAAATCCAGAAGGTGGAAATGAAGGATGAAAGAACCTATGGAAGGGTTGAGGTAAACAAGGTGGACGAGGACGGCGAGCCTGTTGCGGGCGTGGTATTTACCATCACAAGGCAGGATACCGGAGAAGTGGTGGACACCATCACCACCAACGAGAACGGATACGCAGTATCCAGGGAGCTTCCTATTGACGACAGGGGTGAGGATGGAAGGCTTTACTCTATCACCTATGTTATGACAGAGACCTACGCCCCTGCTGGGGTGGTATTAAACCCTGAGCCGGAGGAAATCGTGTTCTGTTATCAGGACGATGAGACCCCCGTGGTAAGCGTAAGCTGCACCAAGGTCAATGAGCACCAGGAAGGCCGCATAGCCGTGATGAAGAAGGGTATGGCGGTTGTCGGCACGAAGGAGATTGAGACGGAGTACGGCAAGGTCAGCCAGCTGGTATTCGATTATGTGTACCTGCCCGGCGTGGAGTTTACCGTCTACGGGGACAAGGCTCTGACGGAGGTAATCGGCACCGTGACCACGGACGCCGGCGGATATGCGGTATCTGGGTACCTGCCTGTGGGAACCTACTACATCACCGAGACCTACACTCCCGACGGATACGCAAAGGACGACACGGTTTATGAGTTTACCATCGAGGGCATAGCCCAGAATGAAGAGAGCATCGAGTATGTGCTGGATGTGACAAAGGATATCGAGAACCACCTGTTAAGCTCCACCATCCGCATCTACAAGGTGGGAGCAGGAGTTGACGGAGACGGCGTCATCCCTCTTGAGGGAGTAGTCTTTGGCGTATATGCTGGGGAGGATATCACAAATGTGCTGGGCGAGGCAGTGGTGTCTAAGGATGCGCGCATTGCCGTCATCGTGACCAATGAGAGGGGTATCGCCTCCATGACGGAAAACCTCCCTGCAGGAACGTATTACTACAAGGAGCTTTATACCCTTGACGAGTACATGCTTGATTCCACACCGTATGCCTTTGAGGTAACCCTGGAGCATGACAACGTGGAGATTGACGTCAACAAGGAAAATCCCCTTGTAAATCATGTAAAGAACGCAAGTCTCACCATCCACAAGGTGGACCAGGACGGAAAGCCTCTTGGAGCAGGCGTAGAGTTTACCCTGACATGTACAGAGACCGGGCGGACCTGGATACTTGTCACAGGCGCAGACGGTACAGTATCCATAGACGGACTTCCCATCGGATATGTGGGTGAGAATGGCGAATGGGTGTACTACACCTATACCCTTAAGGAAACCAAGGGGCTGGAAAACTACAGGCTGGATGATACGGTTTACACCTTCAGCTTTTCGGCGGACAGTACCCAGGCGGACGCGGTGTACAGAAGCTTTACCGTAAAGAACGTGATCCTTGGCATCGAGGACATGTCCATGGCAGGCGGTATTGTCATGCTTCTCGCATCCCTATTTATGGCAGTCATGGGCGTGAAGAAGAAAAAGGAGGAGCAGGCAGAAATTTAATATTTTCCTCCAATAACATATATCCGGGGTCTGCCGCCCCGAGCCCGGCAGGGCATATGCCCTGCCCTGCAACAGGGGGCAGTATTTGAGACTGCCCCACATAAAAAACATAAACAGAGAACCCTTTTTGTTAGAATGGAGGATTATTTTGAAAAAAAGGATTATATCGATCTTTTTATTGATGAGCGCGGCAATGATTTTTGCCGGAGGGATATATCTGATATTTTTTTACAACTATGACGCTTATAAGCGCCAGGACATGGAAGAAAGCCTGGCAGACGTCTATATCGATTATCTGGTGGAATTTGCGGAGGAGCTGGATTTGGAAGCCTTCAGCCATGGGGCCGCAGAAGAAACCTGTAAAACGCAGGAGGATACACCTGAGTCTGCTGTACCACAGGAACCAGAAGAGACAACTGCCGTCCCTGCGACTGCGGGGGATGATGGTATAATCCATATGGGATGGGACTACGAGGACGATACGTACTATGAGAGGAACGGCATTACATACACGCCGGACTACGCAAATGGATATCTGTTGTGCGTGCTGGAGTATCCTGCCGTAAAAATCCGCAGGGGGGTCTACAGCGGAACCTGGGATGATATTTATGCCGACCTTGATATGTGGATGGTGACGGCAGCCCACCCGGATATGGAGCTTGGAAGGACTCACCTATCCATCTATGGCCATAACCATACCTCCCAGAACCTATCCTTTAACAATCTAAATAGGGCAAAGGTGGGGGATAGGTTTTATCTATATTCAGAGAGCGGGGTGTACACATATGAGGTTGTCAACATCTTTTCTGACTGGCGGGCGGACACCACCAGGAAGTATGTGGAGGATTTTTCTATCGGCTCTGATACCTGCTATATCATCACCTGTGGCAGGGACTACTTTCTGATCGGAGGGGAGAGCACCAGGTACAAGGATTTTATTGTGGAAGGCCATCTCATAGAGCATACGACACTTGCGGAGTATGCGAACGGGCTGCTTATTGACAATTCAGAAAGCTTAAAAGACTGAATATGATGCAAAAAGTAAAGATGATATTTACACAGATATTGATATGTGAATGGTGGCGGCAGCTGTTTTGCGCTGCATGTTTAGTCTGTATGTATTTTTAGAGACAACAGATATACAGAGAGCAGGACTATACCATATGTATCGCTGCTCGCAAAGGATGGACGATAGAAAATAAATAGGAAGAACAGTATCCAAAGTTAATAAAAATAAAAGGAGAGCTGACATCTTCCGCTGCTTTTAGGCGTGGGTAGATGTAGACGTCACAATTATAGAATAGCCGTTGGGATATAGAAACACGATGTCCTGATGGCTATTCTTAGAAAACAATTGTTTTTTCAGGATGCTTAGGGTATAATGATAATAAGCGCATATACCCTTTGACCTGGAAATGATTTTGAAGGTGAGGTATATGGAAACAGAAAATTCAGTAAGGGCAACAAAAGGACGGGTCCAGTATTACGAGAGCGCAAAACGTTTGCTGTCCAACAAAATCATCCTGGCGCATATATTGGTCAGAACTGTCAAGGAGTTTCAGGAAATGTCTCCGGAAGAGGTGGCAGGATATATCGAAGGCGAGCCTCTTATAGGCAAAGCTCCCATAGAGCCTGGATTGACCAATGTAAAAGGCGAACGAGTTGTTGGATTAAATACTGAAAACTCAGAGCAGAATGAAGGATTAATCCGATTCGATATCTTATTTTATGTAAGGATGAGGGACGGTCTGTCTCAGATTATTGTTAATGTGGAGGCGCAAAAAGACGAGCCAACGAACTATGGCATTTTAAATCGGTCAATATTCTACGCGAGTCGCTTGATTTCATCACAGAAGGAACGGGATTTTGCGAATATGAATTATGACGATATAAAACAGGTCTTCAGTATCTGGATTTGCATGAACATTGACCAAAACTGTATGAATAATGTGTCCCTGGCCAATCATGCGGTTTTGGGCTCATATCTCTGGAAGGGACGACTGGATCTGATCAATATTGTACTGATTGGCCTTGCGTCAGAGATTCCGAAATATAGCAAGGAGTATGAGCTGCACCGGCTGTTAGGAGCGCTTTTGTCGAATAAGATGACCACAGAGGAAAAACTGGGGATCTTGGAAGCGGAGTATGGTATAGTTGAGGAAGCGGTTAGAAAGGATGTGAACTATATGTGTAATTTGAGTGAGGCAATCTTAGAGCGCGGTATCGAGATAGGTAAGGAGCATGGTATTGAGATAGGTAAGGAGCAGGAGAGGAGCAGAATATTGTATGAGCTCTATAAGCTTTACATCAAAAAGAAAATAGATTTGGATACTTTAGCAGTTACATTGGGAATTTCCCAGGAGGAGGCACTGGAAAAGGTAAAGAATTACCAGCAGTAAACAATCAATCACACCTGCAGGACGTGGATTTGGCCATTTCCTGCAGGTAAGCTCCCAAAGCAGCTCCATTATAAATCCCGCTGTGGGTGTTGCTTTGGGAATTTACTCTAAAATATTTCTTTTAAAATGGAAGGAAAAAATGCTTGCAATATATTCGATATTGTGCTAGATTAGCAAAGGTTGGTGTGCTTTTGCGCGTGTTTAGGATTACATGGAAAGGAGGTAAAGCGAAATGATCAGGTTATGGAAAAAAATATTATCAGAATATGAATTTAAAAGGCTTTACCAGGTTTTGTGTGGTCCATGGGGAGTATATGCAGGGCTGATTTGATTTGGCTCGCTTCATTGGAGCAGATTGTGCGGCATGATACCGGTATGGTGTCATGCCGCTTTTATTATGCCCATCCTTATGGAAAAATCTGGTAATAAAGTTCTGGGGAGTGAGAGATGAAGACCAAGATAAGAGTAGAAAAGGAACATGAGAAGGAGCCGGCAAAAAAGGGGAGAAGGCTGGCGGAAGAGCTATGCGGCAAGGAGCTTTTAAAAAGGCTTTCGGATTACCATCTGGACCCGGAGACCATCCGGTATGCGGCCTGCTCGGATATGGAGGATGAGCATCGGTTTGCGGATGGCATCGTGATACTGGCAGAGAAGAAGCTGGCCATTGTCCGCTATCCGGCGGACGGGGCGGAGCGTTCCTTTGGAGGATATGCCAGAACCATAGGGGCTGGGGGAGAGCCGGCTATCAGGATTTATGATCTGGATTCTGTAAAGAAGCTGGATGTTCTGCGCCATGTATCCACCGGGGAGCTGATGGGAGAGATTGACGGGGTGGAATACCGCCTGGCCCATTTTTCAAAATCCCGCCTGGGGGAATTTATTCGGCTGAAGGATAATCTGGACAAGGTAAAAAGAGGTGAAGACCTGACGCAGGAGGATATACAGGGGACAAAAAAGCAGGAATGCTGTCCGAACTGCGGAACCCTCTATCCGGATCAGGAGCGCAGGGTTTGCCCCAAATGCATGGATAAACGCTCCATTTTCGTAAGATTGTTTGGTTATTTTAAAATTTATAAGGCAAGAATTGCGGTGATGTTCCTGTGTTATATTGTATCGGCGGTGCTGAACATGGTATATCCCTACCTATCCGGCACCATTCTCTATGACCGGGTGCTTGCAAAGGATGAGCGCTTTCTGGCTCTGGTGGGACTTCCCGGCGGGCGTTTCATGCTGCTGCTTTTAATGGCGGTTGTCACTATGTTCGTGTCAAAGGTTCTGATCCAGGCAGCCGGCATCCTTCACGGGTATCTCACCTCCCAGATTGTGCCGGAGGTGATGGGACGCTTAAAGAGCGAGGTGTTCTCCTCCATGGGAAAACTTTCCATCAGCTTTTACAACAGCCGTCAGACCGGAGGGCTGATGACTAGGGTTTTAGACGATGCGTCGGAGATCACCAGCTTTTTCATCGATGGTGTGCCCTATTTTATCGTGAATGTGCTGACGGTGATTATGACAGCCGTCATCATGTTTCGTCTCCACTGGCTTTTGGCCCTTGTGTCGCTGGCGCTGCTGCCGGTGATGATGTATCTGAGCTATCACATGATGCCCAGGCTCTGGAGCTTCTACGGAAAACGCCACCGTGCCTCCAGAAGGCTCAACAGCCAGATTAACGACAATATCACCGGCGCCAGGGTGGTGAAGGCCTTTGGAAAAGAGGATGAGGAGATGCGGCGCTTTGAAAAGACCAACAAGGGCGTCCGGGAGGCGGAGCTGGCTGTCGCCTCCTATGATAACCGGTTCAATATCCTGTACAATGCAGGCGAGAATCTCACCAGCTTTGCAGTCTGGGGGATCGGCGCCGCCCTGGTGCTGTCAAACACGGATATGGAGCTGGGAATCCTGATCACCTTTACCGGCTATGTAAGCCAGTTAAACGGCCCTCTGGATTTCATGTCCTATATGTTCCGCTGGTTCACAAGCTGTATGAATGCAGCCCAGAGAATTTTTGAGATTATCGATGCGGTGCCCCGGGTCAGAGAGTCTGAAGAACCGGTGGTTCTGCCCCAGGTGCAGGGAAGTGTCCGTCTGGAGCATGTGACCTTTGGCTACGAGCCCAACAAACCGGTGTTAAAGGATCTGACCCTTCAGGTTGAGGCAGGGCAGATGCTGGGAATCGTGGGAAAGAGCGGCGCCGGAAAATCTACCCTGGTCAATCTCATATCCAGGCTTTATGACCCGGATGAGGGAAGCATCTATCTGGACGGTGTAAATATCAGAAATTTAAGCTTCAGCCAGCTTCGGAAAAGCATCGCCATGGTGTCCCAGGAGACCTATGTGTTTATGGGAACCGTGGCGGAAAATATCGCCTACGCAAGGCCGGAGGCAACCCAGGAGGAGATTATCCGGGCCGCAAAGCTTGCAAGCGCCCACGACTTCATCTGTAAGATGCCGGAGGGGTATGATACCCTGATCGGCTCCTCGGGCAGAAGTCTCTCCGGCGGAGAGCGCCAGCGCCTTTCCATTGCCAGGGCCATCCTGGCAGACCCCAAGATTCTGATTTTGGATGAGGCAACGGCGGCGGTAGATACGGAGACGGAGGCGGCCATCCAGCATTCTCTGGAGCTGCTGGTAAAGGGAAGAACCACCATCTCCATCGCTCACCGCCTGTCCACACTGAAAAATGCGGATTTTCTCATTGTCATCGACGAGGGGAAGCTTAAGGAGGAGGGAACCCACGCCGAGCTGACGGAGAAAAAGGGAATATATTATAAGCTCATGGAGCTTCAGACCAAGGCGCTGGCCATGAGAGGATTGGAGGATTAGATGATAGGAATAGATGATAAGGAGTTTAACGAGGAGGAGCTGCTGGCCCAGTCCGCAGACCTTTTGGAGCTGCGTTTTTTAAATAAGGATAACGCCGTGTTTGCCAGGACGCCGGGGGGATTTGTGTCCCTGGATTACGCCGGAATACACTATGACCGGGTGGGGGTATACAGAACCTTCCCCCTGACAGAGCCTGAAAGCTACATTTCCATCCGGGAGGCGGATGAAAAGGCCAGGGAGATCGGCATGGTGGAGAAGCTGACGGATATCGATCGGGATCAGGCAGAAATGCTCCGGGAGCAGCTGCGCCTGCGCTATTTTATGCCAGTGATTCAGAAGGTCATAAGCGTCAAGGACGAATACGGCTACGCATATTTCGACGTGATGACCAATTTCGGCGCCTGCCGCTTCACCACCCACATGGGCTCGGAGGCCTTCGTGAGCCTGACGGACACAAGGATCATGATCACGGACCTGGACGGAAACCGGTATGAGATTCCGGATATCAACAGACTGACCGTGGCGGAGAGAAAGAAGCTGGATTTGTTTATTTAATTTCGCTTTGGAAAGGAAATGCTATGAGACTGAAACTTTTATCCCAGGGGGAGCAGGAACGCTTCGAGAGCCTTCTTCCCCTGGAGCCTGGGGAGAGGATTTCCTACTGCGTGCCGGTGGACCTTCCCCTGGATATGGAGGACGGCAGGCCCTCCGTCACCCCATTATACCGCTGGGTGACAGAAAAGAACAGGCTCCTTCTTATGGTGACAAACAAGCAGCTGTTTATCGTGGACAGCCGGGAGGACTATAACGGGAGCAAGTGGCTTGTGAGAAAGGAGCGGCTGGCTGATTATAAGGAGATCAAATGTGAGAGCCAGGTAAACTGCGGTATCCTGGTTGGAACGAAGCATAGCGGGGAGAAGGTTCTTATAGCCCGGTTTTCCATGAAGGAGATTGTACGGGTGTCCTATGTGGCCCAGGGGGCGAACCTGTATTGCAGGGGCACAGAAGAGCTGGTGACAAGCGATGAGCGGGAGAAGTACTGCGAGCGCTGCGGACGGGCTCTGCCGGGAACCAATACCTGTCCCTACTGCGGCGGCGGGATGGTAACCCTGAAAAAATTCTGGAACCTGTGCGGCGGCTACCAGTATAAGCTTTTAGCCATCTCCCTGCTGATGGTGGTCAGTTCCCTGATCAGCCTTGGGATGCCCGCCATCCAGCAGAGCTTTATTGACGAGAGCCTGATGAACCGGTCCGGTACCATTGCCGATGTGCTGGTCTTTGTGGGACTGATGCTTGCCGCCACCGGGCTGCTGATTGGCATCAACACCTTAAAATACTGGCTCTGCGTCTCCATGGGCGCGCTGATCAGCATGGATCTGCGCCGGCGTCTGTATTTAAAAATTCAGACCCTATCCCTGTCCTTTATTAACGAGCGCAAGCCCGGCGAGCTGATGAACCGGGTGGCCAGCGACACCACCCAGATCCGTCAGTTTATGGAGGAGGTATTTGGCAGTATGGTCAGCACCCTGGTGACCATGATCGGAGCTCTTCTTTTCATGCTGCTGATCAACTGGCGGCTCACCCTGCTCACCACCTGCCTCATTCTGGTGGTGATCGTGGTAACCCGCATATTCTGGCACCGCATCCACAGGATTTTCCACAAGCAGTGGCTGAAGGAGGACAAGCTAAGGAGTGGGCTGCAGGATGTGATTTCCGGTATGAGAGTGGTGAAAAGCTTTGGCCGGGAGCAGGCGGAAACGGAAAAGTTTGATCAGCTGACCCGGGAATATGCTCTGATTCAGAAAAAAAACGAAGGCTTCTGGGCGGTATTTTATCCGATTCTCACCTTTATCATGGGAATGGGAAGCTATCTGGCCATCTATTTTGGAGGGCGGGATGTGCTTCTTGGAACCATGAGTGTTGGTACCCTGATCCAGTTTGTGACCTATACCGGATATCTCTATGGCCCGCTGGGGTGGATGACCCATCTTCCCAGAAGCGTGATGCAGATGATTACCAGCTTAAACCGCATCTATGATGTTCTGGATGAGCAGCCAAAGATTGTCAACGCCAAAAAGGCGGTGAAGCTGGAAATCAGGGGCGATGTGGATTTTACGGACGTCAGCTTCGGGTACCATTCCTATGACCCGGTGCTGGAGCATATCGATCTGCATGTGAAGCAGGGAGAAATGATCGGGTTTGTGGGAGCCAGTGGTACGGGCAAATCCACCATGATTAACCTGATCATGCGCCTCTACGATGTGAACCGGGGGACCCTGTGCATTGACGGTGTGAATATCAAAGATATTGATCAGGAGTGTCTCCACTCCCAGATCGGCGTGGTACTCCAGGAGACCTTTCTGTTTTCAGGAAGCATCCTGAACAATCTGCGCTATGCAAAACCCGACGCCACCATGACGGAGATCATTCAGGCGGCAAAATCCGCCAATGCCCATGATTTTATCTGCAAGATGCCGGACGGCTACAACACCTATGTGGGAGAGCATGGCTATAATCTTTCCGGCGGGGAGCGCCAGAGAATTGCCATTGCAAGAGCCATCTTAAACAATCCCAGGCTGCTGATCTTAGATGAGGCCACCTCTGCCCTGGATACGGAGAGTGAATTCCTGATCCAGCAGGCATTGGACCGCCTGACCGCAGGCCGCACCACCTTTGCTATCGCCCATCGTCTGTCCACCCTTCGCAACGCGGACCGGCTGGTGGTAATAGACGGGCACAATATCGCGGAGGTGGGCACCCACAATGAGCTGCTTGAAAAGCAGGGAATCTACTATAAACTGGTACAGGCCCAGCTGCAGATGGCGAAGGTGGAGAAACCGGTTGCTTTTTCACAGTAAAAATGCTATATTGAGTAGGCTTTGGAAACTTTATGGGGCAGACAGCAGTGGGAAATTGATCAGATTTTTCCTGTCTGTAGGAGCATTTGTTCTGGTAAGAATATGCATTTGATGTGGAGTATTGTATTGTGAAAAAAAGATTTATTTTTCTGGCAGTGGGTGCCCTGGCGCTCACTGCCGGTTGTTCAAGAACAGATGATCATTCTGCCATGGCAACGGCGGTTGCGGAGGAAATGGTGGAATGGCTGAAAGGTCAGGAGACGGCGGATGTAAGAGAGGTGCTGGAGCAGATCGCCCAGGCGGAGGCCAGCCAGGAGACGGAGCCGGACTCTCAAAATGAAACCCAGGAGGAAAGCAGCACGCTGAGCGCCCAGCAGGAAGAGGAGGCAAAAAGAGACTACCTGCTCCAGCTCTGCCAGGGGACGCACCTGACGCCCTACGGCGTGGAAACCATTGACGATACGGATGGTCCCCTGATCAATACGCTTTTCGAGAATGCGGTTGTAATCGGAGATTCAAGAGTGGAGGGCGTCGAGTGGGTTTTGGACAGCTCCAGAGTATTTTTTGACAGGGGGGCATATGCGGGGAATCTGCTGGAAACCGCAGAGCAGGCGGCCGCCATGTATCCGAAAAAAGCGCTGTCCTGGATCGGCTTGAATGATATGAGTGTCTATGATGGATATGTGGACCGTTTCGTGCGGGATTACCAGGCGCTGATCCAGGATTTTCTGTCCATCAACCCGGGCTGTGAGATTTATATACATAACCAGCCGCAGGTGCCCCAGGCGGGTATCGATCATTTTCCTTTTGCCGTCCATGTTGATTTGTATAACGAGGCCATGGAGCAGATGTGTGAAGAAAACGGCTGGATCTATGTGGATGGTTCTTCCTATCTGAAGGAAGAAAATTTTGCATCGGACGGTCTGCATTTTGATAAGAGATTCTACCAGTTCTGGATACAGGATATGGCAAATCAGTTGGATTTATGGGAGGATCTGGCACAATGAAGCTAAGAATATTTCAGGCGGTTTCTGTGATTGTGCTTTTTCTGTTCATCCTGGTGCTGATGCAGGAGAAAACTCCCCGGGAGATGCCTCTTTCTGAGGTGGAGCGCCTGATTTTGGAGAAAACCGAATTAAACGGTATGACCCGATCCGATGCTCTTCGGTTTAAGAGAGCCTACGGGCTGAATGCAGAGGATTATCTGGAAATTTTATATTATGAGCCGGAGACCACCATGGATGTGAATGAGCTTTTGATCGTCCGGGTTGCCGACAGCGGGCAGACCGAGACCGTGAGGGCAGCGATGGAAAGCCGGATTGCCCAGCAGCAGAATAATTTTGACGGCTATGGGACAAATCAGCTGGAAATCCTAGAGGATGCGCTGGTTTATTCCAATGACATGTATGTCTGCCTGGTGATCGCAGGCGATTCCAGAACGCTGATGGATGTGGTGCGGTCGATTGTGGAGGAATGATAGATGGTATTTAGCAATGTGACATTTTTATTTGTATTTCTTCCGCTGGTATTTCTTGCATATTTTGCCGTTCCCTTTCGCTTTAAGAAGGGGGTGCTTCTGGTCTTCAGTCTTGTTTTTTATGCCTGGGGAGAACCGGTGTATATTTTGCTGATGCTCTACAGCATCGTCGTCAATTTTTATATGGGGATCGGCATAGAACGATATCCGGATCGGGCAAAATCCACCATGATTTTTGCCGTGGCGCTGAACCTTTTTATTTTGGGATTTTTTAAATATTACGGCTTTCTGATAGAGAACATCAACGCCCTGTTCCGTCTGCAGCTTCCCATTCGGGAGCTGGCGCTGCCGATAGGTATTTCATTTTACACATTTGAGTCGTTGTCCTATATTCTGGATGTGTACAAGGGTAAAATTTCCTGTCAGAAAAATATCGTTACCTACGCTTCATATATTGCCATGTTTCCCCAGCTGTTATCGGGGCCAATCGTGCGCTACAGCGATATTGCGGAGCAGCTGGAGCAAAGGAAAATCGATGGGGTGCGTTTCGGGGAGGGCTGCGAGCGCTTCCTGTTTGGACTGGCAAAAAAGGTGCTTCTTGCAAATACCATAGGCAATCTGTTTGATACCATCCATGCCATGGGAGGGGATATATCCGTGCTCACCGCATGGCTGGGGGCGGTTGCCTATACCCTTCAAATCTATTTCGACTTTTCCGGCTATTCTGATATGGCTATCGGTCTGGGGAAGATGCTTGGATTTACTTTTCTGGAGAATTTCAATTATCCCTATTTATCCGCCAGTGTGACAGAATTCTGGCGCAGATGGCATATTTCACTTGGAGCCTGGTTCCGGGAGTATGTATACATTCCCTTGGGGGGAAACAGAGTGCCTGTGTTAAAGCACATCCGCAATATTCTGGTTGTGTGGTTTTTGACAGGACTTTGGCATGGAGCCAGCTGGAATTTTATCGTCTGGGGCATGTATTACGCTGCGCTGCTTTTGTGGGAAAAATACATCTTTAAACCAAGGAATTTTCCAAGACCTCTGAAGCGGCTCTTCACCATGCTTGCGGTGATCATCGGCTGGGTGATCTTTTCCGCTGATAATCTGTCGGGAGCTATGGTAACCATCTTAAGGATGTTTGGCATCGGCGCGTCCGGATGGATTGATGAAACCGGGCTTTACTATCTCTCCACCAACTGGCTCCTGCTATTGCTGGGGGTGTTATTTTCTGTATCCCTGGGCAGAAGGCTGTACAGATTTCTCTGGAAAAACTGCAGGCCGGTACTCAGCATATCCTGCGGGGTGCTCTTTGTACTCTGTGTGGCGTATATGGTAACGCAAAATTACAATGCCTTTTTGTATTTCCGTTTTTAGCGATATGAGGACGATGCAATGATCAGATTGAAACGGCGAACCTATTATAAAGTATTCGGAGCGGCCTCGGCTGCGGCTATAGGGGGCTTTGCCCTGATAAATCTACTGCTCCCGGATCAGGATTATTCCGACGCAGAAAAGCGCAGTCTTACAGCCTTGCCCCAGCTAAGCCTTGGGCGGGTGTTGGATGGAAGCTTTATGGGAGAGTTTGACGACTATGAGACGGACCAGTTTGCGGGACGGAATATGTGGATGCGTTTAAAGACCGCAGTGGAGCGGCTGTCG
>CALWLH010000003.1 GCA_944381475.1 uncultured Lachnospiraceae bacterium
TTATAATATATTAGATAGAGATGATACACTAACATATGAAAGCTATTTATCACCTGCTTTCATATGAAAGCTATTTATCACCTGCTTTAAAAGAATGTTTAGACCATACAATATTAAAATATAAAATTTATGGAAAAAAATTATTAGAATTTATGAATTTTATGTATTCTATAAAGTTGCGCTGGCCGGAGCAGGAGCTGCCGCGGCAGGACTTTGGCGTTCATCCTATGAACGAAGGAATTTTGTGCTGCGAAGCTGCCAGGTGAAGGATTCCCGCATAAAGCAGCCCCTGCGGCTGGCTTTTCTGACAGATCTTCACGGAAACTCCTTTGGCTTCCAAAACCAGACGCTGATCCGGTGTATACTGGACGCCAGACCGAACGCGGTGCTGATGGGGGGAGATATGATGGTGGTAAAGCCCCGTCGCCGGATGGATTTTTCCCCGCTGGAGGATCTGCTGGCAGGACTTTCCGGCCGCTTTCCCATTTATTACGCAGAGGGAAACCATGAACAGCGCATGAAGCTGGAGAAGGAGAATTATCCCGGCTGGTGGGAGGAATTTGTGTCCATTCTGGAGGAATATGATGTAAAATATCTTTTGGATGAGGGGGTATCCCTTGGTCCGGGGGTTGATCTGTGGGGTGTGGATATAGAACTCGCATACTACAGAAAGTTTTCCGCAAAAAAAATGCCTCCGGAATATCTGGAGCTGCATCTGCCCCGGGAATTTTCCGAGAGCCGGGAACGCTTTCACATTCTTATGGCCCACACACCCCAGCACATGGAGCGTTACTGGCAGGGCGGCTCCGATCTGGTACTGTCAGGACATTACCACGGAGGCACGGTGGTGCTTCCCTTTGCAGGGCCTGTCATGTCCCCCCAGTTTCGCTTTTTCCCAAAATACGCCAGAGGGTGGTATGAGCAAAGGCAGGGAACGGGCAGGGGCATCGTCAGTGCAGGGCTTGGAACCCATTCAATAAATATTCGCCTTTTTAACAGACCGGAGCTGGTTATGATCGATCTGCTGCCGGAGGAAATGGATTGATATATGGAATTATCGGTAAAGCTGGAGGTGTTTGAGGGTCCTTTAGATCTGCTTCTGCACCTGATTGAAAAAAATAAGGTCAGTATCTATGACATACCCATTGTGCTGATCACGGAGCAGTACCTGGACTATGTCAGCCGCATGAACCGGGAGAATCTGGATCTGGTCAGTGAATTTATGGTGATGGCGGCCACCCTTATAGACATCAAGACCCGGATGCTCCTTCCTCCGGAGGAGGATGAGAACGGAGAGGAGATTGATCCCAGAGAGGAGCTGGTGGCAAGGCTTGTGGAATATAAAACCTACAAGATGCTGGCAAAGAGCCTGGTCATGGGAGAAAAGGCTGCGGGAAAATCCTTTTATAAGGCGCCCACTCTTCCGAAGGAGGTGGCAAAATACGAGCCGAAGGTGGATCTGGACGCGCTTCTGGGAGAGCTGACACTGACCAAAATGCAGCAGGTTTTTTCCATGCTCATGCACAGGCAGGTGGACAAGATCGATCCAATCAGAAGTCGTTTCGGGGATATACGCCAGGAGCCTGTAAAGCTGGCGGACAAGCTTACATATGTCTGTGAATTTGCCGCAAAAAAGAAGCACTTTTCCTTTAAGGAGCTTCTTGTGCGCCAGGAAAGCCGTCACGGCCTGGTGGTGACCTTCTTAGCTGTCCTGGAGCTGATGAAGCTGGGAGCCATTACCGCCAGCCAGGAGGAGGTCTTTGGAGATATTCTGATGGATTGGAACGACGGAGCCGCCGCCTCCATCAGCAGAGAGGAGCTGGAGCAGTATGAGTGATGAGATCAGGCAGGAGGATTTGGCAGCTGCGGAGGCAATACTTTTTGCCATGGGAAAATCCGTGGAGATGTCTAAAATCGCCTATGCCCTGGATAAGGACATGGAGGATACAAAGACGCTGCTTTCAAAGCTGTCCGCATCCTATAAGGAAAAAAGCAGGGGAATCTATATAAACGTTTTCGAGGACAGAGTGCAGCTTTGTACGAAAAAGGAATATTATCCCCAGCTGATCCGCATCGCGGCTCAGCCCAAAAAGCCGGTGCTGACCCAGACGGTGCTTGAGACCTTAAGCATTGTGGCCTACAAACAGCCGGTGACAAAGGGGGATATCGAGCGGATCCGCGGAGTCAAGAGCGATTTCGCGGTAAACAAGCTGGTGGAGTATGGGCTGATCCAGGAGGTGGGCAGGCTGGATGCCCCGGGAAGACCGGTTTTATTTGCCACCACGGAGGAGTTTCTGCGGCGTTTTGGCGTCAGCAGCCTGGAAACCCTGCCCAGCGCCAGCCCTGAGCAGCTGGAGGAGTTTGAGCAGGAGGCGAGGCAGGAGATTACGGTGTAGGCTCAGGGAAGCATGATTAGAGGGGGAATAGGATGGCAGAACAACAGTTAACAAGAATACTTTTTACAAGCGCGGGCCGCAGGGTGGAGCTGGTGCAGGCATTCCAGAGGGCCGCAGCGCAGGAAGGGATTCCGGTGTGGATAACAGGGGCGGATCTGTCGGAGACCGCCCCTGCGCTGTATTTCTGCGACGAGGCGGTGAAGCTATGTCCCATCTCGGAGGAACGCTATATCCCGGAGCTTATAGAAATCTGCCGGGAAAGACAGGTGGATCTTCTGATTCCCACCATCGACACCGATCTGTTAAAGCTTTCAGAGTCCAGGGAAAGCTTTGAAGAAAACGGCACCAGGGTGCTGGTGAGCGCCCCGGACAAAATCCGACTGTGCCGGGATAAGCGCCTGACAGCTGTTTTTTTCAAAAGCTGCGGCTTGTATTCGCCGGAAACGGCGGACAGGCTGGAGGACTATAAAGGCGTATTTCCCTGCTTTATCAAGCCCTTAGACGGAAGCTCCAGCATCAATGCCTACCGGGTGGATGAGGAAAAGGATCTGGCGGCTTATGCAGGAATGATCGGGGAGGGACGTTACATCATCCAGCCTTTTATTAAAGGGCGGGAGTACACCATCGACATTTTCTGCGATTTTGACGGAGCGCCGGTATACATTACTCCCAGGGAGAGACTGGCGGTGCGAAGCGGGGAGGTGCTCAAAACCCGGATCTGTCAGGATGAGCAGATGATCCAGGAGGCAAAGGAAATCATCCGGCATTTTCATCCCGTGGGAACCATCTCCCTGCAGCTGATACGGGAGGAGCAAACCGGGAGGGATTATTTTATCGAGATCAATCCCCGCTTCGGCGGCGGCGCGCCCTTGTCCATCAAGGCAGGGGCGGATATTCCGGGAGCTGTTCTTCGTATGCTGACGGGTAAAAAGACAGCCTTCATGCCTAAAGCGGCGGAAAACGGAAAGCTGTACGCCCGGTTTGACGACAGTATCTGCGTCACGGACAGACAGAAAACCATTCCCGCAGTAAGGAGCGGACAGGAGGTGTCCCGGTTTGTGAAGGAGCTGGTTGGAAACGGAGTGATCGATGGGGTGGTCTTTGACTTGGACGACACCCTGTACTCGGAATACGACTATATAAAAAACGGTTTTCACCTTGCTGCGCAGGAGCTTACGAGACTGTTGGAAGAACAGGCAGGAGCCTTGCAGGATGACATCCCTCAGATGTCGGCGCAGGACTGGTATGGGTATATGTTGGACGCTTACCATGGGGGCCAGAGACCCATTGACGCGGCATTTACAAAAAGCGGCCTGAAGGAAGAGGAGGCAAAAAGGCGGGTTCTCTTAGCCTACCGCAATCAGCAGCCAACGCTTTTTCTCTACCCCTGGGCCAGGGAGCTGCTTTCCTGGCTGACCAGTGAAGGAGGTATACAAAAAGAACATATCGGCATCATCACCGACGGCCGGCCGGAGGGACAGCGGGCAAAGCTTTCCGGTCTTGGACTTTACGACCTTGCAGGGGAGATCCTTGTTACGGATGAGCTGGGAGGACCCCGTTTCCGAAAGCCCTGCGATATTGCCTTTCGGATCATGCAGCTGCGCATGAACATCCCCATGGAGCGAATCCTGTATGTGGGCAACAACCCTGCGAAGGATTTAAAGGCCCCCCGGGTTTTGGGTATGAAAGCCCTGTTCTTTGACAATCCGCTGTGCATACATTCTTTTTAAGATGGCTTTGCGGATTGATGGGGTGAACTGCTCATAATGAGAAAGAAAAGATTTTAATGCGGCATTTTAGCGATTGATTATAAAAGGAATTCCTGTTAAAATAAATATAATAAGAGGAAAGAGTGTAAACTGAAGCCTCAGCGAATATCATGGACTGGAGCTTTGGAGGTATGTGAAATTTATGGGCTTCGCCGGAGGAAGCATTCCAGGAGAAACCGGGAAGTCAGCAAGAGAGGTGGCAGCATGGGGGCAAATTCATTTGTGGCACAGGAGGGAAGGATATTAAGCGATATATCGGACAGCGTCTATATCTTAGACCCGCTGACATATGAGCTTTTATATGTGAACCGGGCTGCCTGCAGCGCTGTGGGAAAACCGGAGGAAGACTGGAAGGGGCGAAAATGCTACGAGTTCTTCCGGGGACGGAAGGAGCCCTGCTCCTTCTGCAATTCCTCCTATCTTCAGGAGGACAGAAGCCATATCTCAGACCAGGAGGATCCGGAGACACACAGAAGATATGTTTTTAAGGACAGATACATCAACTGGCAGGGGCAGCGGGCCCGTCTGCGGGTAGGAATCGACTTTTCCGATTCGGACAACGTGAAGGAGGCGCTGGAATCCCGCATGGAGATTCTGGATTGCCTGAAGCAGATTTTTTCCCGTATGGCAGATGAAAAGGCATTTCAGCAGGACTACCCCCGCCTTTTTGAAGTGATCCGCGGCTTTTATGAGGCGGATGCGGTACACATGTACGAGGTCGAAGGGAATCAGGTGCTGGCCTACCACAATCTGAATACCCAGAACGGCTACTACAGACAGGAGGCCGGGGAGGCTCCCGAGATGTTCTATTACCAGCAGTTTGTGGGCAAGTTCTGCGGACAGGGGGATGTGGTGATCATCAACGACCTGGAAAAGGTGCGGCAGCACTCGGAGCAGTTTTATCAGACGATGCTGGAAAACCGGTGCTGGGAGATGTACACCATTCCCTTAAGAAATCTGGATCAGGTCAGAGGCTATCTGGCAGTGATCAATCCCCACAAGCACAAGGGGGATCTGACCCTGATGCAGATCATCTCCTCCCAGCTGGTGGCGGAGCTTACCAGAAAAAGAGCCTGGGAGCAGCAGAATTACCAGCTGTACCATGACTCTCTGACAGGTCTGTTAAACAGAACAAGCTACCTGGAGTATCTGGAGCGGATAGGGGAGCCCAAGTCCCTGGGATACCTGATGGCGGACATCAACGGCCTGAAGCAGATCAACAACGACCTGGGCCAGTCCGAGGGAAACGAGGTGGTAAAGCAGATCGGAGAGATGATCCGGGAGGTTTTTTCCGCCTATCCGGTGTTTCGGTTTGGCAGCGACGACTTTGTGGTGATTTGCAGAAATATTTTGGAGGACGCTTTTTTAGAGCTGGTGAAGCGGCTGAAAATGCGTCTGGCCCAGCATCCCTGCGGCGCCTGTGTGGGCTATGCCTGGGATGATTTTGACATGGACATCAATCACATGAGCGCCCATGCGGAGGAACTCCTGAGGCTGAAAAAGCAGCAGCTTCATGAAAACGAGCAGAAGGACCAATACTATGAGCGAACAACCATCAAGAACAAGCTGTCCCGCATGATGGAACAGGGGGATTTCAGAATCTTCCTTCAGCCCAAGGTCAATATGCACACGGGTGCGTACTGCGGGGCGGAGGCTCTGATCCGTCTCTACCAGCAGGAAAAGGGGCTCATTCCTCCCGGAAAGTTTGTGCCCTATCTGGAGAAAACGGAGACGATTCAGTATGTGGACTTTTTTGTGCTGGAGGAGGTGTGCAGGCTCCTCACCAGATGGAAGCGCCAGGGGATCCCTCTCATCCCCATCTCCCTGAATTTCTCCCGGATTTCCCTGCTGGAGGAGGAATTTGCGGAACATGTGGACCAAATTATCCGAAAATACGGGGCGCCGAAGGAAATGATCGAACTGGAGATCACGGAGACCATCGGAGAATATGAGCACAGCCGCATAGCCAAGATCGCAGAGCAGTTAAGCCAGCGGGGACTCAAGCTGTCCATGGACGATTTTGGAACAAAGTATTCCAGCCTGTATATGATCTCCCAGATGCCCTTCCACAGCCTGAAGCTTGACAGAAGCCTGGTGAATGACCTGGAGGGCAACGCCATCTCCCGTAAGGTTACAAGCCATGTGATCAGGATGTGCAATGACCTGAACATCCAGTGTATCTCGGAGGGGGTGGAGACCATGAGCCAGGCGGAGCTTCTCATGAATATGGACTGCGACATCGCCCAGGGCTTTTTATACAGCAAGCCTGTCCCCATAGAGGAATTTGAGGCAAAGCGCCGGCAGGCCTGCTGTCAAAAGGGATAAAAACGAAAAAATGACTGGCAAAACAGTTGACTTTTTATTTTTCTGTGTTATGATGAAAGCGTTAAAGCGTTGATGAGGACAGTAGCCGGTGGAAATGCCCCAGAGAGGGATGCGTTTGGTGAGAGCATCCCGGCAGGAACCCTGTGTGAAGACCACCTCGGAGCGGCTCCAATACAGCCCGGTGAGCGCCGTTACCGCTAAAGAAGATTTCGTTATTAACGAAAAACGTGGGTGGAACCACGGGTGTGCGCACTCGTCCCACATGTACAGGAATGTACATGTGGGACTTGTTTTTTGCGCGATACGCCCATCAAGCGGGCGTGCCATCGCCCGGCTTGCATGAGCTGACAGAAAGGGGAAATCATGAAGATTACTTTAAAAGACGGCTCCGTAAAGGAGTATGCTTCCGCGAAATCCATTATCGAGATTGCTGCGGATATCAGTGAAGGACTGGCAAGGGCGGCCTGCGCCGGAGAGGTGGACGGCGAGGTAAAGGATCTGCGTACCATTCTGGATGCAGACTGCAGCTTAAGCATCTTAACCGTAAAGGATCCGGAGGGCCTGCGGGTGCTTCGCCATACCGCCTCCCATGTCATGGCGGAGGCTGTAAAGAGACTGTTCCCGGAGGCGAAGGTGACCATCGGTCCCGCCATCGATGAGGGCTTTTACTACGACTTTGAGGCGGAGCCCTTCTCCAGGGAGGATTTGGACAGGATCGAGGGGGAGATGAAGAAGATCATCAAGGAAGGCAGAAAAATCACCCGTTTTACTCTGTCCAGGGATGAGGCTGTCAAATTCATGGAGGAGAAAAACGAGCCCTTCAAGGTGGAGTTGATCAAAGAGCTGCCGGAGGGAGCAGAGATTTCCTTCTATGACCAGGGAGGCTTTGTGGATCTCTGCGCCGGGCCCCACCTGATGAGCACAAAGGGCATCAAGGCATTCAAGCTTACAAGCTCCTCCATGGCCTATTGGAGGGGGGATTCCTCAAGGGCAAAGCTTCAGAGAATATACGGTTCCGCGTTTGCCAGCAAGGAGGAGCTGGCGGAGTACCTGGCAAAGCTGGAGGACGCGAAGCTTCGTGACCATAACCGGTTAGGACGGGAGATGAAGCTGTTCACAACGGTGGATGTGATCGGGCAAGGACTGCCTCTTCTGACTCCCAAGGGCACCAAGATGGTGATGAAGATGCAGAGATGGATCGAGGATCTGGAGGACAATGAGTGGGGATATGTGCGCACAAAGACGCCCCTCATGGCAAAATCCGATCTGTACAAGATCTCCGGCCACTGGGATCACTATAAGGAGGGCATGTTTGTGCTGGGAGACGAGGAGAAGGACAAGGAGGTATTCGCTCTTCGTCCCATGACCTGCCCCTTCCAGTACTATGTATATAAGAACGAACAGCATTCCTACAGGGATCTGCCCATCCGTATGGGCGAGACCTCCACACTTTTCAGAAACGAGGACTCCGGCGAGATGCATGGACTGACCAGAGTGCGCCAGTTCACGATCTCCGAGGGGCATCTGATCGTGAGACCTGACCAGATGGCGGAGGAGTTTAAGAACTGTCTGGCCTTGGCAAAGTACTGTCTGACAACCCTCGGCTTAAATGAGGATGTGACCTATCATCTTTCCAAGTGGGACCCGAACAACAGGGAAAAGTATATCGGCGAGCCGGAGGTCTGGGAGGAGACGGAGGGACATATCCGCCGTGTCCTGACAGAGCTGGACATCCCCTTCGTGGAGGATGTGGGGGAGGCGGCCTTCTACGGCCCCAAGGTGGATATCAACGCTAAAAATGTGTACGGCAAGGATGACACCATGATCACCATCCAGTGGGATGCGCTCTTGGCCGAGCAGTTTGATATGTACTATATCGACCAGAAGGGTGAGAAGGTACGGCCCTGCATTATCCACAGAACCTCCATCGGCTGCTATGAGAGAACGCTGGCCTGGCTCATCGAGCACTATGCGGGCAAATTCCCCACATGGCTGTGCCCGGAGCAGGTGCGTGTGCTGCCCATCTCTGAAAAGTACGCGGACTATGCAGAGGAGGTATGCGCGGAATTAAAGAAAAACAAGATTGACGCCACGGTGGATAACCGTTCTGAAAAGATCGGCTACAAGATCCGGGAGGCAAGAAACGACCGGCTTCCCTACTGGCTCATCGTGGGCGAGAAGGAGCAGGCGGAGGGCACCGTATCCGTCAGCAGCCGTTTCGCGGGAAATGAAGGCACAAAGCCCCTGGCAGCGTTCATCGCCGCCATCCGCGAGGAGATCGATACCAAGGCCATCCGCCAGGTTGAGGCAGCTGAGGAGAAAAAGTGATTTTCCACAGCAGCTTAACAGAAAAAATATAAAGGAGATTGATTATGAGCACATCTATTGACACCCTGTCCGTCAATGCCATCCGTATTCTGGCAGCAGATGCGGTACAGAAGGCAAATTCCGGACATCCCGGACTTCCCCTGGGAAGCGCCGCTGCAGGCTACGAGCTGTGGGCAAAGCACATGAACCATAATCCGAAAAATCCCCAGTGGAAAAACAGAGACCGGTTCATCCTTTCAGGAGGACATGGCTCCACGCTTCTCTACTCTCTGCTGCATCTGTTCGGCTACGGACTGACTGTGGAGGATTTGAAGAGCTTCCGTCAGGATGGCTCCCTGACTCCGGGACATCCGGAATACCGTCACACGGTGGGTGTGGAGGCCACCACCGGTCCTCTTGGGGCAGGTATGGGTATGGCTGTGGGAATGGCCATTGCGGAGGCGCATCTGGCGGCGGTGTTTAATCGGGAAGGATATCCGGTGGTTGACCACTATACCTATGTATTAGGGGGCGACGGCTGTATGATGGAGGGTATCTCCTCCGAGGCATTCTCCCTGGCAGGAACCTTAGGGCTCTCAAAGCTCATCGTTTTATATGACTCCAACAGGATCTCCATCGAGGGCAGCACGGACATCGCTTTTACGGAAAATGTCCAGAAAAGGATGGAGGCGTTCGGCTTCCAGACCCTGACGGTGGAGGATGGAAACAATCTGGATGAGATCGGCGCTGCCATCGAGGCGGCAAAGGCGGATCACGAGCATCCCTCCTTTATCACCGTAAAGACCCAAATCGGCTACGGCTGTCCTGCAAAGCAGGGCAAGGCCAGCGCCCACGGAGAGCCCCTGGGCGTGGAAAATGTGGCTGCCTTAAGAGAAAACCTGGGATGGCCCTGTAAGGAGGCCTTTGCGGTTCCGGAGGAGGTTTACGCAAATTACGAGGAGCTGGCCAAAAAAGGCGCGGCAAAGGAGAGAGAGTGGAATATCCTCTTTGAAAAGTATTGCGCCGCATATCCGGAGCTGGCTGCAAAATGGGAGCAGTATAATGATGATACTGCCGCGGACAAGCTGATGGATGATCCGGATTTCTGGGCTCATGAGGATAAGCCGGATGCTACCAGAAGCCTTTCTGGAAAGCAGCTCCAGAAGATCAAGGATGTGCTGGAAAACCTCATCGGCGGCGCTGCGGATCTGGCTCCCTCCACCAAGACCTATATGAACGACTGCGGAGATTTTTCCAGAGACAACTATGCAGGGCAGAATCTTCACTTCGGCGTCCGGGAGCTGGCCATGGCCGCGATAGGAAACGGCATCATGCTCCACGGAGGTCTGCGGGCATTTGTGTCCACCTTCTTTGTTTTTTCCGACTATGTAAAGCCCATGGCCAGACTTTCCGCCATCATGGGCGTGCCTTTGACCTATGTGCTGACCCATGACAGCATTGGCGTGGGTGAGGACGGACCCACCCATGAACCCATCGAGCAGCTGGCCATGCTTCGCGCGATGCCGAACTTCTCGGTATTCCGTCCCTGCGACGCCACGGAGACGGCCGCTGCCTGGTACTATGCCGTCACCTCAAAAACAACCCCTACGGCACTGGTGCTGACAAGACAGAATCTGCCCCAGATGCCAGGCTCCAGCAAGGAGGCTTTAAAGGGCGGTTATGTGATCTCCCCTTCCAAAAAGCAGGTGCCGGAGGGCATCATCATCGCCAGCGGCTCGGAGGTTTCCATCTCCGTAAAGGCCCAGGAAGCGCTTCTGGAGGAGGGGATCGATGTGTCCGTGGTATCCATGCCCTGTATGGAGATGTTTGACGCCCAGAGCGAAGAGTATAAGGAGGCAGTCCTGCCAAAGGCTGTGAGAAGGAGAGTGGCTGTGGAGGCCCTTTCCGACTTTGGCTGGGGAAAGTATGTGGGCCTTGACGGGGCATATGTGACTATGCACGGCTTCGGCGCCTCTGCACCGGCTCCCGTACTGTTTGAGAAGTTTGGCATCACTGCAAAGCATGTGGCTGCCGCCATGAAGAAGCTGTTTTAATTGCAGAGATTATATTGATTTCAGAAGGGATTGTTGATATGCAGAGCGCGACCAAACAGCATGTGCCCTATGACAAGATCGAGCTTATGGTGAAAAAGACGTTCTTCTGCAAGCCTGTGGAGGCGGAGGAGATCGAGGAGGGATATTTTAACGCCATCTATCGAATCCGCCTGGAAACAGGGAAGCAGGTAGTCTTAAAGGTAGCGCCCCCGGAGCATGTCCGGGTCATGAGCTATGAAAAAAATATCATGTACACAGAGGTGACCATGCTCCAGAAGATGAAGAACTTCACCAGCATTGCAGTCCCCGCTATGTACTACTACGACGCGGCGCAGACTGTGCTGCGCTCCGGATATTTTTTTATGGAATACCTGGATGGGCTCAGTCTTCGGGAGGCCAGGAAAACCCTATCGAGGGCGTCCCAGACCGCCATCGACGAGGAGCTGGGCAGAAATAACCGGCTGATCAACAGCATCCATGGCGCGAAGTTCGGCTACTATGGGCAGAAGAACCGCCAGCGATCAAGCTGGTACGAGGCTTTCCACGGCATGCTGGATGACATACTGGGGGACTGCAGGTACTATAACATCGACTTACGCTACGACCCCAGCGTTTTTGTGGAGCTTCTGGAGAAGGACAGGAGCTGCTTTGAGGAGGTAAAGACCCCCTGCCTGGTGCACTGGGACCTGTGGGACGGCAACATCTTCATCAAGGATGAGAAGATTCAGGGCATCATCGACTGGGAGCGGTGCCTGTGGGCGGATCACCTGATGGAGTACGGCTTCCGAACGCATCACCACAACGAGGCTTTCTACAGGGGGTACGGAGCCAGACCCTTCTCTCCCACGGAGCAAAGGAGAATCCACTGGTATGATCTGTACCTGTGCCTGACCTGGATTGTGGAGTATTACTGCCGGGACTATCAGGATGATTTCTTCTACCGCAATATGTGGAAGCAGTACCGGGACGCCGTTGGGCATCTGAACCTATAAAGCTGCCGACACACCCCCGCGGACATGTCCGCGGGGGTTTATATATTCCAAGGATTAATCCTGTCATGAGCCAGGCGCGGCATGTAGCGGGAACGCAGGAGCCTTTGAAGCGGGTATTGTAAAAAACGGTTGCTTAATAAAAAGAAATGTCCTATAATAGTCCCATCTATGTTTTTTAGTAAGGAGCAGGTAATTAGCAATGAAGAAATTTTTCAGACATATGATGGGGGCGGTTCTGACACTGGCGATGGTCTGCTGCATGGCAGGTACAGCTCTGGCGGATCTTCCCTGTCCCGCCACTGTTGAAACTGCAGCAGAAGGATACATTATCTACGACGTCACGGATAATAGTGTGATTCTGGGCAAGGAGCAGGATACGATGTTTTACCCTGCCAGCATCACAAAGATTATGACTGCGCTGCTGGTGTGCGAGCAGATCGAGGATATGCAGGAGGAGCTGACCTTCTCGCAGGAGGCTTTGGATGAGATGACCAGCGACAGCTCCACATTGGACCCGGAAGCGGTGGTTGGGGAGACCATGAGCATCCAGGACGCCCTTTACGGTATGTTTCTGGTATCCGCCAACGAGTGCGCCGCGCAGCTGGGGATAACCGTGTCGGGAAGCACGGAGGAATTTGCCAAGCTGATGAATGCCCGCGCCGCGGAAATCGGCTGTGAAAACACCCACTTTGCAAATGCCCACGGTCTTCACAGCGAGGATCATTACACCACGCCCCGGGATATGGCGCTGATCTTTGGGGAGGCTTTAAAAAACCAGACCTTTCTGAGGATGGCCACCACCTACGAGTATGAGATCCAGCCTACCAATATGGTTTCTGAAAGCCGGGAGCTGGTTTACAGCCATTCTATTGTGAACGGCTCCATTCCCTATCCGGAGGTGTACGCAGGAAAAACCGGGCGCACACCGGTGGCAGGAAGAACCCTTTGCACTGCCGCCCGGTTTGACGGACATGACGTGGTGATCGTCATTATGAAATCCACCGACGAGGAATTTTATAATGATACCCTGCGTCTCCTGGAATATGCCAGAGGATATTTTAACGGGGAATACACGGATATGACCTGGGAGGAAAAGCAGGAGACCGCTTATGTGTACCAGACCAACTCTTTAAAGGTTCGATCCTATCCCAGCACTGCCGGGACAACGGTGCTGGGCTCCCTTCAGTACGGACAGGCTGTCACCCGAGTTGCCACCTGGGGCGAGTGGAGTATGATTGACTATATGGGCTCCTACTACTTTGTGCACAGCGATTATCTCACCACCCAGCAGCCGGAGGGTGAGTATGACCCGTCCCAGAATCAAAGGGAGACCACCAGGGAGGCGGTGGATATCGCCGTGCTGTTTACCTCCACGGAGGCGTCTACCACCCAGGAGGAGACTGCCCCCATGGCCACCATGGGAACGGAGGAGGAGTATACCCGTATTCCGGGGGTGAGCGTGAATGATCAGAGCGAGAATCTGCACAACGGCAGCCGGGGAAGCATCATCCGGGTCATTCTGTATGTATGCATCGGGCTGATGGTTCTGATAGGCGCAGGCTTTGCCTATGTGACCATTATGGAGAAGAAGCGCAGAAAGCGCCGCAGACGCCGGATCAACACGGATGAGTGGTATAAATAAGAGACTTTCACGCGATAAAACGTAAAAGCTTCTTTACAAATGACAAAAATACATTTATAATTGATTTTGGCAAAATTTATGTACACGGCGCATAAGATGATAGCAGGGGTCGAAATACCTTTTGACCCCAACATCATAAAATATATAGGGTAAAAGTAAGGGTAAGCTGCGGTAAAATCTCCCGGGGGAAAGGGGAGAAGCTGTATCGTGCTGCCCTCTTGCGGCATTGATACATCCGTCAGGTGCGTTTTTTCATCAGAGAAAAGGATGGTGTGCGTATGAGTATGGATCGTATTGATGAGCATATTATCATGATCATGCAGGAAAATGCCAGGATTCCATTAAAGGCCCTGGCAGAGAAGATTTTTTTATCAGCCCCGGCGGTTGCATCCAGGATAGAGCGTCTGGAGCGGGAGGGCATCATTAAGGGGTACCATGCCCAGGTGGATTGGGAAAAGCTTGGCTATCATATCACCGCCTATGTAAACATAGAGGTGGAGCCTATTCAGAAAAAGGAGTTCTATCCTTATGTGGACAGCTGTCCCAACGTGATCGAGTGCAGCTGCGTCACTGGTCCCTATTCCATGCTCTTAAAGGTCCGCTTTCACAACACACAGGAGCTGGACGACTTTATCGGCCAGGTGGGACAGTTTGGACGCACCAGCACCCAGATCGTTTTTTCAGAGGCGGTGGAGCACAGGGGCGTGCAGCTGAAACCGGAGGAAAGAAAAAGTAGAAAGTAAAAAACATATATTGGGAGGCACAGAATGGATTTTACAAGAAGACGTATGAGGCTGGGTGACATTCTGGTAGAACAGGATGTGATCACCCAGGAACAGCTGATGGAGGCGCTGCCCGCCGCAAAATCCGCCGGCAAGCGTTTGGGTGAATGGCTGGTGGAAAGCGGCGTCACCACAGAGGTAAAAATCGCGAAGGCCCTGCAGTACCAGCTGGGCTATAAATATGTGGATCTGGGCTCCATACAGATCGACGAGGATGTGGTAAAGCTTGTAAAGGGCGACATCCTTAGAAAGCACCTGATGATTCCCTACGAATATGATCCCAGAAATCCGAATGTGATCCGGGTGGCCATGGTGGATCCCATGGATATCATGGCTATCGACGATGTGGAGATTATCACCAATCTCCAGGTGGAGCCGGTTGTGGCAACTACCACAGCGGTGATGGCGGCCCTGGACAAATACTATGGCAATGAGGAAGCCAACGCCATGGCGGAGCAGTATGCGGCGGAGCGGGGCTTCTCCGATGACGAGGAGATCTCCGAGGAGGACGCAAAGGATGACAATTCCCCCATCGTCGTGCTGGTCCGTACCATGATCGAGCAGGCGGCCCGGCAGGGAGCTTCGGATATACATATAGAGGCTTTGGAAAATAAGGTTCGGGTCAGGTACCGTATCGACGGCGCCCTTTACAACAGACTGGAGTATGACATTAAGATGCTTCCCGCCATTGTGGCTCGTATCAAGATCATCGGCGGTATGGATATCTCCGAAAAGCGGAAGCCTCAGGACGGCCGTATCACCCTTGCGGTGGATAGAAACGAGTACGATATCCGTGTGAATATCCTTCCCACTGTACACGGGGAAAAGGTGGTTATGCGACTTGCCAGCAAGAAGGCTCTGAACAGAGAGAAGAAGATGCTGGGCTTTGAGGATGCTGAGATGGCAAAGTTTGACCGGATTTTAAAGCACCCCCATGGCATTATGCTGGTAACAGGACCTACCGGTTCCGGTAAGTCCACCACCCTCTACACGGCTCTTTCCGAGCTGAACACGGAGGATGTAAACATCGTTACGGTAGAGGATCCTGTGGAGGCCAACGTGGACGGCGTGAACCAGGTGCATGTAAACCCGAAGGTGGATCTGACCTTCGCGTCCGCGCTCCGGGCCATCCTGCGTCAGGACCCGGATATCATCATGATCGGTGAGATTCGAGACAATGAGACGGCGGACATCGCGGTAAAGGCGGCTATCACCGGCCACCTGGTTGTTTCCACGCTCCACACCAACAGCGCGGCCAGCACGGTCACCCGTCTGGAGGATATGGGTATTGAAGATTACCTCATCGCCGACTCTGTGGTGGGCATCATCGCCCAGCGTCTGGTGAGAAGGCTCTGCCCGGAATGTAAGAAGAAGGTGGATTTGAAGGAGATTTCTCCGGAGGATTTAAAGATTCTGGACGTCAAGGAAGGGGAGCAGGTCACCATCTTTGACAAGGTGGGATGCCCTGCCTGCAACAATACCGGCTATAAGGGACGTATCGGTATCTATGAGATTATGGAGGTGACCAAGGGCCTGGCCCATATCATCGCAAACCACGGAAATGCGGAGGAGATCAAGGAATTTGCCTTAAGCGAGGGCATGAACACCCTGTCCATGGCCTGCGGCATCAAGGTGAAGAAGGGCATCACCTCCATGAGCGAGCTGAGACGAATCGTGTATGAGGCATAAGTAAGGTACACTAAAAACAAAACCAATAAACCATAAGGGGGATCTACTAATGGAAATCGTAGAGCAGCAGGAAGGCTTTGACATTGCGGATCTGGTGCGTCTGGCATATAAGAGACACGCTTCGGATATCCACATTACGGCAGGGGTGCCTCCCATCCTTCGCATCAACGGAGAACTGATCAAGATCGGCACCGTACCGCTTCAGCCGGTGCATACGGAGGCGCTGATTAAGCCCATCGTTCCAAAGACCTGTAAGGAGGAGCTGGATAAGGACGGCCAGACGGACTTTTCCTATGCTGTGTCCGGCATCGGACGGTGCCGTGTGAACATTTACAAGCAGAGAGGGGCCTACGGCGCGGCTCTTCGTATTATCGCGGACGTTATCCCCAGACCCGAATCGCTGGGCTTAAATCCTTCTGTGGTGGATCTGACCAACAGAAAGCGCGGGCTGGTGCTTGTAACAGGGCCCACCGGTTCCGGAAAATCCACCACCCTGGCTTCCCTGGTGGATGTGATCAGCAAGACCTACAGCCATCACGTGATCACCCTGGAGGATCCTATCGAGTACATGCACAAGCACAACAAGGCCATGGTGAACCAGCGTGAGATCGGCCTGGACGCCAGCTCCTTTGCCGGGGCCCTTCGGGCCTCCCTGCGTGAGGATCCGGATGTGATCCTGGTGGGAGAGATGCGAGACAACGAGACCATCGGCACCGCCATCACCGCAGCGGAGACCGGTCACCTGGTGTTCTCCACACTGCATACCATCGGCGCGGCCAGCACCATCGACCGTATCATCGACGTGTTCCCGCCCTACCAGCAGCAGCAGATCCGCGTCCAGCTGGCAAACGTTTTGGAGTGCGTCATCTCCCAGCAGCTGCTGCCCTTAGCGGACGGCACAGGCCGTGTGGCCGCCTTTGAGGTTATGCACTGCAGCCCCGCCATCAGAAATCTGATTCGTGAGTCAAAGGTGCATATGATCCCCGCCATGATCCAGACCAGCAGGCGCCAGGGCATGATTACCATGGACGACGCCATTTTTGATCTGTTTACCAGCCACAGGATCGATGCGGAAACGGCGGTGAGCTACGCCCAGGATCCCAGCGGCATGGCGAAGAAGCTGGCCACGGCGGTGAACTGATTGCCTATTGAATCCAAAATTGGTTATTTTGTCCAAAACAGCGC
>CALWLH010000004.1 GCA_944381475.1 uncultured Lachnospiraceae bacterium
AGGGTAAAGGCCGCTAAAATCGCCGGAAGCACCTGGGCCTGGTAGCCGATCATATTCACCTTAAAGAAGCCGAAATCCCAGTAGGGAATCTCGGAAGCAGGGGTTCCCGCCACGGAGTAGGCGTTTAAGAGCTGTCCCGATACCAGGGTCAGACCAAGGACGATTCCAAGCATCTGGGTGGTGCCCATCTTCTTGGTGACGGACCAGCAGATACCCACCGGGAGCATGTGAAAGACCGCCTCTCCGATGAGCCAAAGGAAGCTGTCCACCCCCGACCAGAACTGGCTGATGTCGCACAGGGTTTTCGTTCCGTTTTCAAACAGGTACAGGCTGTCGATACAGTTTCTAAAGCCCAAAATCAGACCGCCGGTGATGATGGCGGGAATCAGCGGAGCAAAGATCTCCGCCAGAGCCGTGATCATCCGCTGAAACACGTTCTGATTCTGCTTCGCCGCATTCTTCACCGCATCCTTTGACACCCCCTCGATGCCGGACACGGCGATAAAGTCATTGTAAAAATCCGCCACCGTGTTTCCGATAATCACCTGAAACTGTCCGGTCTGGGTAAAGCTCCCCTTTACCACCTTCATGGCCTCGATCTTCTCAATGTCCGCCTTTTTCGGATCATTGAGCACAAAGCGCATACGGGTCATACAGTGGGAAACCGCCGCAATGTTTTCCTTTCCCCCCACCAGGCGCAGCAGCTCCTTGGCGTCCTCTGCATACTTTCCCATAAATACCTCCTGTTTTCCGTTCTTTTCTAAACAAGCTTCGCACGCATGGTTCTTTCGCTTTCCCATGCCCGCCCTCTTTCTTGTTCAAACAAGTTTTTCTGTTTTATTTATAGCATACATGTTTAAACATGTCAATCGGTTTCCTACGGTGTTTTTTCATAAAAACTCCCGCTGTTTTTTGTGCAAAAAGCCGTACCTTTTGGCGATAGTCCAGGGCATTCCCTATATATCTTATCCACAAAAGAATTTCCATATTCATGGAGATGCTGGCGTCACCCCAAAAGCGCATTTTTCCCTTGACTTTCTGCTGTCATGAATTATAATGACCATAATGTTTAAACAAGTAAGGAGGGCTGGTCATGCCCAAAATCAGATACCTGGAAATCTACAGGGATTTAAAGACGAAAATTGAAACCGGGGAATATGAATTTCAGGAGCTGCTTCCCTCGGAAAACCACCTGATCGTGAGCTACGGCTGCTCCCGCAACACCGTGCGCCGGGCTCTGGCCTCCCTGGCGGCAGAGGGCTATGTGCAGTCCATGCAGGGAAAAGGGGTCAGAAACATTTTTCAGCCCACCGCCCAGGCCTCCCTTATGATCGGAGGCATCGAAACCTTTCGGGAGTTTGCCAGCCGAAACGGACAGGCTCCCAAAACAGAGGTGCTGTGCTTTGCGGAACTTACTGCGGACAAAAAGATAACACGGCGCACCGGCTTTCCCATAGGCTCCCAGCTGTACTATATCCAGCGCCTCCACTATCTGGACGGTGTTCCCCTGATATTAAACCATAACTATTTCCTGAAGGATGTGGTGACCAATCTGACCCAGGAAATCGCAGAAAATTCCATTTACGATTATCTGGAAAATGAGCTTCACATCGTCATCGTCAACAGTAAACGGGAGATGACCGTGGAACGGATGACGGAGATTGATGAAAAATACCTGAACCTGGGAGAATACAACTGCCTGGCGGTTGTCAGCAGCCATACCTACAACAGCGAGGGAGTCATGTTTGAATACACCCAGTCCCGCCACCACCCGGACCATTTCCGCTTCCAGGATAACGCCATAAGAAGAGGGCTGTCGCATTAGCCGCAGCCCCTTCATTTTGACAAAAATATTATTTTGACACCCCAAAAAGCGAATTGTAGCCATGTTTCGCAGAAAACCTTTTTCGATGTCATCCCAAACACGCAAGCACCGCCGCGATATCTCCATCAATACAGATGGACTGTTCTGCAATTTCCCTTGGAGCAACCGCCTCCCCGTAATTTATGCAGGCATAAACCGCCTTTGGATTCTGATAGGTCATCTGCCAGAAGGGATACTTGATGATGCCCGGAGTGTTAGCACCAACCCCCAGCTCCAGGTAAAGCATGTGATGGCCCTCATGGTTTTTCAGAAAGTCCGAATAGGCGGCGGAGGCCCTGTGCCACCCTTCATCCTCCACAAAGCTGCCATCTGCCCGGAGGTTCATGGTCATGGCGCCGCCGCCATCGGGACATTTGGGAATCAGCTCCTCCGGTATCTCCATCAGAATATTCCCCTGGGGGGGAACCTGGAATACTCCGGCCTCGTCCATCACAAAGCCCTGGGCCTCCATGGCCCTCATCACCCACTCCTCATTGTCATAGGTTCTTCTGATTCTGGGATTCACACTCTGAAACAGGCCGTAATCCCCCTGGGTGTAGAAGAGACGCTTCTTGTCAAACCCCGCCCTCTGGAACTGGTGATCCACATTGGTGGTGATGACAAAATAATCCCTGTCCCTTACCAGCGCATGAAGCTCCCCGTAAACGGGCTTGGGCGCATCGATGTAGCGGTTGTAGTAGATGTGCCTGGCCCACCAGGCCCAGCGAATCTCCTCCCTGGGGAAGGGATAAAAGCCCCCGGAATACATGTCTCTGATGCCGTATGTCTTAGCAAAATCAAAGAAATACCTCTGAAACCGCTCGCCGCCATAGATCAGCCCGGCGGAGGCGGAAAGCCCCGCGCCGGCTCCGATGAGGATCCCCTCCGCGTCCTGTACTTCTTCCCTCAATCTCTTTATATTTTCATCCCGGGCACCCCTTCCCTGAAGAGGACCGCCTCTAAAGGTTCTCACCGCTGCCATCCCCCTTTCTAAGGATTCTCTGAAGCCGTCCGGCCTCTGTTCAAAATAATTTTTCATAATACGCCCTGTCCTCGTCCTTAAATACGTTAAAGATTACCCGGTCTATCTGCCCCTCATGCTCTAAAAGCCAGTCTGTCACCGTTTTCACCGCAATCCGCGCCGCCCGCTCACCGGGGAAATGAAAGACCCCGGTGGAGATACAGCAGAAGGCTACGCTTCCCAAACCATGCTCCAGACAGCACTCCAGGGTATTTCTGTAGCAGTCCGCCAACTCTTCTTCCTGCCGGTGCGTAAGTCGCCCCTGCACAATGGGTCCCACCACATGAATCACTTTTTTTGCGGGAAGATTGTAGCCCCCTGTGAGCATGGGCACAGCCGTGGGCTGGTCATAATCCGGGCCAAAGCGCTCTCTAAGAAGCGCCATCTGCGCCTCACACTCCGCCCGCAGCTCCACCCCGGCAAAGGTGTGGATGCAGTTGTCGATACAGGTGTGCATAGGCACAAAGCACCCCAGCATCTGGGAGTTTGCCGCATTGACGATGGCGTCAACCGCCAGCCTGGTGATATCTCCCTGCCAGATGGAGATCCTATTTCCAAAGGGATGGGCACTCCCCAGGGCCTCTGCCACTGTGGGAATCTCCCCCAGGGTCACTATGCCCTTTTGCCTGGCTCTCTCCCTTAGGTATGCATCCTGCACCCGAAGCACCCCTGGGGGCATTGCCTTAGGCATTCGCACATTCATGAGGGAGCGCAGAAGACGTTGCTTTCCGGCAGTGTCATTTGGAGTTTCCAGGTCTTTATACTGACCGGAATCCGCCTTAAATTCCTCCACTAAAATATCCAAGCGCTGATCCTGAGTCATCTGATCCTCCAAAACAGTATCATTTTCTTTTTCTGAACACATAGAAGCTTTTTATATGTCAGATGCAGCATATTTTTCAGCAGTGATTTTGCCTGTATGCACATTCTCTTATTCGTGCATTACCGCGTCCTCCATGGTATAGCTCTCCAGAGAATTCTCCTTTACCTGGATACAGGCGTAGCTGATTCCCTGATCCTCTGCCGCAAAAAACTGTCGCTTTCCTGCCGGAGCAACGCGAAGCCAGTCACCCCCGCGAAGCTCCAGAGTCTCGCCATCAATCACTGCCTTTCCCTTCCCGGAGAGAATAACATAGATTTCTTCGTTCTGTTTATGGGAGTGAACAAAGGGCACTCCTGCTCCTGCTGGAAGATTGTTTACGCTGATCTCTGCTCCTGTCAGGGAAAGCTTGTCGTGAAGCTCTGTTCTTGCATCCTGTCCCACACTAACCTTACTATAATTTTTCATCTTTGACCTCCAATTTGTTGTAATTTTTTATGATACAACCAGTTTATAGCATATTTTTGTTGTACTATCAAGTGTTACAACAAATTTCATTAAAAAACCCACATCAGTTCCAACTCCGGCACCAATGTGGGTATTCACGTATTTTTCTCATTCACTTTTCCCTATCAGCCTCCTTTCCTATCACTTTCAACCATATCCGTCTATGTAACCAAATCCACCACCTGACCCATAAGCAGCTCATTTTTTTCACGGGACGTGCAGTTAATCAGCACGCACTCACCCTGTTCATCCCAAAGGAAGAAATAATCCACCTTTCTTCCGCTGAAGCTTTCCGCTTCCTCTTTTATGTACTTAGCCGTGTATCTCATACTGTAGGAAAACAGAATCTGACTGGTTCCCTCCGTCAAAATCAGGCTGCTTCTCTCTGCCCTCTTGCCGCTTTCCTTAATCTTTTCTTCAAAGGCCTGAATCCCTTCGCCGATATTGGTCACATCGTCCATAAAAATAACTTGTTTTGTGAGCTGCGTCAAAGCATCCGGGCCTGTATAGTCTGCTTTACAATATCCCTTCACCTTGTAATACAGCGCCCGCAGCTCTTTCTCATTGCTTTTCCTGGGAAGATAAATTTTTACCTTGCTGTTTCTCTTAAGAAAATATTCCAATTCCCGTACCGCGTTCCAGCACCCCTGGGCAAGCATGATAATGTCAATATCCTCTGCAGGTATCTTCAAGCTCTTAATATCATTCAAAAGGCCTTCCTGATTTCCTGTCAGGTACAGAATCTTCCGATCTCCAGTGGTAATATACCAAGCCTGTCCGTTATTTTTCAAATCTTCTTCCTGATAATTCTGAAATGCCCTGATCTTCATATACTATACCTCCCCATACCAAAATTTCCTTGCTATATCATCAATATCACCCCTTTGCTGGTGGAAATTCCCCCGAAATCCCATCAACCTTTTTTTCACAAAAATACAGACTGCATTTCTTTGAAACTTTTTCGATTCAAGTTTCTTTTATTATACTCCTTCTCCAACAACGTGTCAATGTCTGAAATCTAAAAATAGTATTAAAATATTTTGAGCCAATTATGACTTAAATCATCAAATTAACTCAAAATTTATCCGACCTCCTCTCGTAAAATATGCCCCGCGGCTTCTCAGCTTTTTCAGCAGCCTGCACAGCCTTAATTATAGTCCTCCAATCATGAAAGACCCTGGCCAAAGATGATGTTCTTCAACCAGGGTCAGTCTATTATCTCAATCATATTTTACCTATATGTGGTTTGATGCCAAACCATGTGAGATTTATGGGTTTACTTGCTGCTCTATTCTATGTTCAGGATTTCTGCTGTGAAATATCGGTTTTTCCTGTGACTCACCCATCGTCCATGGTCAATGTAGTGTTTTTCACTTATTTTCAAAGCCGGGAATAGAAAATCTTTCTTGAACATTCTTTTCCGATTATTCTCTGTCTTAGCGCTCTTCTGTGAAAAGGTATGTTACTTGTGATTTTTCCATCGTCTATAGCCAATGTACTATATTCACTGCTTCACATCCATTTTCCTATGTGCCTGTGCATCCTTGCGCCCTATGTGCGGAAAAATTTGTTCAATGCTTTTGACGCTTTACCTGCTCCTTTATATTTGGGAGGCATTCCTCCTTTATATAAAACTACAAGCGGCTTTTCGTTTTCATTTTGCTCCTATGAGAAAATACTCCTGTTATATAGCTCCGGTTCTGTAACGATATCTTCCGCACATCCCAGGAAAAGAATCTCTTTTCAAGGAGTATACAGTTGATCAGCCTACATTTTCCTTATTTGCTCTGAGGGAAGAATGAATCTTCCTTCTTTTCGCTGGAAGCATTCACATATTTGCTCACATTCTTTACAGTATATTCTATATTGCAGAGAACTGATTTTATGCTGCTTCTCAAGCTTTTCAGGTTATTTCTCTTCGGCTTCCCTTTTCCCTTATTTGTTTTTTGAAAATCCGTATTTCGATGCCGATATCCGTAACATCATCATTCAAAACAAACTGTTAAGAAATCAGAAATCTTTTCTGCAAAAGCTTTGGTTTTTGTAAACCCTGATTTACGTTGCCATTTCTGCCACCTCTTTCCGGCTGGACTGATTTCCTGCCTTTTATTTTAACAAATATTCTGAAATTATCTAATTATCTTTTAGAATGTTCCAGTTGTTTTTGTTGATTTTATTGTACACTATCTCCTACGTTTTGTCAATAGTCAAAATTAATTTTTTTCATGTTTTTATTCTGTATTAAATTTTCGGAATTATTCAAAATTTACTGAAAATTTACCAGGAATGCCCATCCCATTCCCAGCCCTCTTTGCCGGCTCCCAGCTCAAAATGGTATTTCGCAATACCAAGATCCAGCTTTGTGTAAAATCCCAAGCCTGCCTTTGCAGATACCCGGCTGCCCTTCAGCGAAAACTGAAATTTCTGCTGATTCATGGCCGTGGGCGCAAGCAACGCTGCCTTCACACCGTTTTGAAACCATTCAGGCATTGCGCCCTCCGCCTTCGCCACATCCTGAATCCCTTTGGAGCGATGGGGAACCCCCTGGTTTTTTCCATAGCCGATGGCGATGACAACACAGAGCTTTTCGCCCTTTTCCACCTGGAAGGCCGTCCTGATCTTACTGTAGGTCATGGCCACCCAGCAGGTATTCAGTCCCAGCTGCTGTGCCAGCAGAACCAGTCTTTCCCCATAATACCCACATTTCTCGTCAAGGAAATCGCCTTTTTTTCCAATCATTGCGATATAATTCGTCACGCCGCTGAAATTTCCATAGTGAGCCATAAAACCGTCAAATGCCTGGGGCTCGTTGGTCACAAGCTGAATATGCAGCCCGCTCTCCTGATTGCAGGAGGCGATCTCCCGCTCAAGCGCAGAGATCACATCCTGGCCAAGGGGCTGCGCTGTATACTGGCGAACACTGTGACGGGCCTCCATTGCTTCTGTAATGTTCATCTTCATACCTCCATCATTCTCCGCTCCGATCCGGCAGCCGCTCCATCAGGCCTTTCGCATGCTCCAGCATGTGTATAAGACTGATCATTGCCTCTGTATCGGCATCGAAGTAATAGTAATTTTTAGTCCCCTCCCCCACGAACCGCAAAGCCCGCCGAGCCAGTCAAGCACTTTGAGGGATTGGCCGCCTTGTCCAATTATTCAGCAGGACCGCGGTTAAAGCCGGTTGCAATCTCCAGGTGTTTAATGTATAATGAGACGAGCATATTGAAAAAAGAGATAAATATTTCAAATGATGTTGGGGTCAAAAGGTATTTTGACCCCTGATATCAAAAAGGAGCGTCCTTATGAGTGACAAGCACTTTACCCCCAGCAATAAAAATGCACAGGACTGTGTGAAAAATGTAATGAAATATCTTTCGGATATTACATATGAAAAAATTCTCACAGGACAGCACACCCAGAGCATGGCCCAGGAAGAGCTTCACCATATCAAAAAGATCACAGGAAAGGAACCCGCCCTTTTAGGCTTTGAGCTTCTCTCCTACTCCCCGAATATCAATTATTTCGATACCGATGAGGCCTGCATGAAGGAGGTGGCGGATAATTACGGCACCTTAAAGCGCGCTTGGGAGTGGGCGCAGAAAAAGGGCCTGATCACCTTTACCTGGCACTGGTTTTCGCCCCTGGGGGGACGCTCCAAATCCTTTTTTACCGATAATACTGACTTTGACGTAAGCGAAGCTGTCATCCCCGGCACGCCTGAAAACAGGGCCCTGCTCTCGGACATGGACGTGATGGCGGGGCTCCTGCGTCCCTTTTGCGACAGACAGATTCCCATTTTGTGGAGACCGCTTCACGAAGGCGACGGCAGCTGGTTCTGGTGGGGCGCAAAGGGGCCCGCGCCTTTAAAAAAGCTGTGGAGGCTGATGTATGACCGCTATACCAGCCTCCACAGGCTGAACAATCTGATCTGGGTGTGGAATGCCCCCATCCCCGCATGCTATCCCGGGGATGATGTGGTGGATATAATCTCGCGGGACATGTATCCCCCCGCCCATGAGCACACCAGTCAGGGCGAGATGTATCGCCAGCTGACCCGCATCACGGATGCGCCGAAGATCACGCTGATCGGAGAAACAGGCACCCTGCCCTCCCCCGAGGCCATCGTAAAAGAACACGTCGGCTGGGCAAGCTTCATGACCTGGTCCCACGGCTTTTGCACCACGGAGGAATACAACACCTACCAGGTGTTAAGGGATCTGTATCACAGTCCCTACGGGGTGACGAAGGAGGATTTACCGGAGTTGTACTAGATAACAGCAAGCTCCTCCCTAAGCCTCTGGGCGATTTCAAAATTCACGCGCTTTTTACTGCTGCCATAGGTCCAGCCAAAGCCATCCGCCTCATACCGGGGAAAAATATGCATGTGATAGTGCCCCACATCGTTAAAGATACCGCCGTTTTGCATGATGCTGTAGCCATCCGGACGGTAAACTGCCTTCAGGGCAGCCACTATTCTTTTTGACACAAGCATCAGATGGGCCAACACCTCGTCCGGCACCTCATCCGCATCCAGGTAATGCTGCCTGGGGACCAGCAGTACATGCCCCTCATTGATGGGGTCCATATCCATAAACGCCATAACCAGATCATCCTCGTAAACAAAGTCTGTCACAATTTGATCTTTATGGCAAAATACACAGTCCTTCATATGCATATTTACCTCCTTTTGACGCACTTGCCGCGTCATACTGGTAGATTTGGAAGTTTACTTCCAAACTTATTCTGCCCGGCCTTTACCCCCGCTCCTGTATAAACCGGATAAAGCGCTTTGCCGCTGCGCCAAGCCTCTCATAATTCTGATGGATAAAGGCGATGCTCCAGGTTATATTTTCATCATCAAAGGGAACCATGACAATGTTTTCATAAACGGACTTGTCCAAAAGGGGCTCCAGGCTCAGAGCAATGCCCCGCCCCTTGTTCACCAGGCTGATAAGCTGGTTCACATCGGCGGATTCAAAGGCCGTCCGGGGCTCAAAGCCATACCGGGCTGCGTAGTGTCTGATCAGCTTGCGGTAATAGGATTTTTTGTCCAGCATCAGAAAGCGTTCTTCCCGCAGCTGGGAAAAATTCACCTGTTCAAGCTTCGCAAGGGGGTTGTCCTTGTGGACAAAAAGGTAGAGAGGGAGGGTCTTCACCGGCGTATAGGCCAGGCGCTCCCCATGCCGGTTTTCGGGGATGGCAAGGAGGCCAAAGTGGTAGGGATCCGCCTCCACGTAGGCGTCGCAGTCCGCATCCGAAAGCTCCAGCTGCTCCAGGGTGATGTTGGGATACTGTTCTGAAAACTCAAGGAGAAGCTCCGGATCCAGGCAGCGAAAAATCAGAGGCGCACAGCAGAAGGTCAGGCGCAGGGGCCTGGCTTCAAAGTGGGCCATGGCGTCCTCCAGGGACTGGCGAAACCGCTCTACCTGGGGCGCAAAAAGATCGTAAAAATACTGCCCCTCCTCTGTGAGACGAATCCCTTTTACGGAGCGGGTGAATAGCTCTGCTCCCAGCTCCTGCTCCATATTCGCGATGCAGCGGCTTAAAGCCTGCTGGGAGATGAACAGCGCCTCCGCCGCCTTTGACATGGAGGTGTGCTTTGCGGTCTCTATGAAATACTCGATGTGCTTCCATTCCATTCCTGGTTTTACCTCTTACCCAAAATTAAACTTTGACCTTATGAAAGGCCTCCAAAGGCTTTGTCCTCTTAATCCCGCAACCTGGTCTCAATCTGCCCCTTCTCACAGGGTCAATTATATCACAACTTAAAGTTGTAGTACATACAAAATTTTGGCCATTTTTTTCCTTCGGATTATGGGATATAGTGTAACCACAGCAAGGGAAAACCCCAAAAAAATCATCATATGAAGGAGGAAAAAACCATGACAAATATTGACAAGGCACTTGCACTCATCAACACATTCGCAACTGGAGACACAGAGGCAGCAAAAAATCTCCTTGCAGAGGGCTATATCCAGCATAATCTGGCATACGGTACCGGCAGGGACGCATTCTTAGGCTCTGTGGAATATCTTGGGGCGGCGCCGGTGAAAACCACCGTCAACAATATCCGGGCCTTTGAGGATGGGGATAAGGTTTTTCTTCAGAGCGTTTATAATTTTGCCGGCGCAGGGGAGCAGGTAGCCTTTGACATCTTCCGTTTTGATGCTGAGGGCAAAATCGCTGAGCACTGGGATAATCTGGCGGCAAAGGCCGGGCCGAATCCCTCCGGCAGAACCCAGATTGACGGCACACTGGAGAAAAAGCTGGTAGACCGGGAAGCCACCAGGGCCGTTGTGACAGGCTTTGTAGGGGATGTGCTCCGGGGCGAGAATCCCGATAAGCTCACAAGCTACTTTGAGGGAGATACTTACATTCAGCACAACACCGGCATCGCCGACGGCCTTTCCGGGCTGGGAGCAGCCCTGGCAGCCCTGGCAGAGCAGGGTATTCAAATGATTTACCACAAGACCTACTTTGTTCTTGCAGACGGAAACTACGGTCTGGCGGTGAGCTCCGGTACCTTTGGGGGCGAGAAGACCACCTACTATGATCTTTTCAGGGTGGAGAATGGAAAGATTGCTGAGCACTGGGATGTGATGGAACCTCTGGCCCCGGAAGCTACCTGGCAGAACCAGAACGGGAAGTTCTAAATATTCCCTTTGCCTTCCAGCACTCTCCGAGTCAGCTGCATATAATGCTGATACAAAACCCCAAATCGATAAATATAGTTTTTCTTCCAGGGCTTGGCCTTTCCGCAAAAATGCAGAATCGCCGTATGCTCCATAACCCAGGAAAGGTCCCAAGCCCCGCCGCTCCGCAGCAGATAATTGCTGTAATTGCGGGCGTCATAGTTCCACAGAACGTCCTCTATCGGGAGAATCCGCTCACTGTAGAGGGCGTTTAATATATCCTGATCCGGCAAGAAGAGTTCCTCCCCGTGCTCCTTCACATAGGAAAAGATGTTATCCGGGATGAGCTCCCGCCTGCCCGCCTCCAGGTCAATAAGCAGCACGCCGGAGTTGTAATAATCCCGTTCCGTTCCCAGACGCAGTTTATTGACGCTGTTGGCCAGCTCCGTCTTCCCGGTGTGGGCGGCAGCGGCAAAAATACCGCCCTCCAAGTCCTTCTCCCACAGGGGGCGGATGGGATTGATCACAAGGGTGTCCGGGTCGATGTAGAGAATGCGCTTTTCATCTTTCGGCAGCAGGTGGGGCGCCAGCAGGCGGTAGTACATCTCTTTGGGGTACTGCCGGGTGACAGGCGCATCCTGAAACAGCTCATCCCCGACACAGATATGAGAAAATTGATACCCGTACGTCTCACACCGGCAGCGGACGCCGGAAAGCTCCTCCACCGTAAGACCGCTGTGAAGCAGGTAGAGAGATATTTTTTCTTCCGGGTTATTCACCTTCAGGGAGGTCAGAAGCACCTGCAGCTGGGGCAGATAATTGCTGTCCAGTGTAGTAAGGAGAACGATGGGTTCCATGGATGCGCGCCTCCTTTCTTAACGCCATTTTCCCATGGGGCTGATGGCCGTGATTATGCTGTCAACTCCCAGGAAAATCAGATAGGCCCCCACAAACCAGCGGATGACGGACAGGGTAAACCAGGTGCTAAACAGCATCATAATACCCAAGATCAGCCCCATCACATTCATAACCAGAGAAAAGATATACATACCCCTTCCCGCAGCCAAACGGATATGGGGCAAATGAGTCAATCTGGAAATGCAGTGGGCAATAAACCAGATGGGAAACAGCAAGGTCAGCACCATCACTCCTGCGCCGGGATATACCATCAGCATGATACCGGACATGACGCTTAGGATACCGGATATAAGGGAGATCATCGGCCCAAAGCCGGTATACCGCTCTACCTGGACATACAGGATGATATCCGACACCCCCGTAATGACTGCGGGAATACCAAAGACAAACACCATCCCTGACAATGCGGTTTGCGGATCTGCAAATGTCCAGATTCCCAATACAATGAGAGGAATACCAATAATCAGCTCAAGCCATCCAAAACTAGAACGCCTTCTCATATCTTTTCACCTCCCGTCAAGATATCCATAAACTCCTGGCCGGTAATCGTCTCTTTCTCATAAAGGAAATTGGCCAGCTCATCCAGCTTATCCCGGTTCTCCTCCAGAATCTTTTTTGCCTTTTCGTGCTGCTTCTTCACCAGCTCCACCACCTTGTGGTCGATCTCTCTCTGGGTGTCGGGAGCGCAGGTCAGAGAAGTATCCCCGCCCAGATATTGGTTATTCACTGTCTCCATGGCCACCATGTCAAACGCATCGCTCATGCCGTACCGGCAGATCATGGCCCGGGCCAGCTTGGTGGCCTGCTCGATGTCGTTGGAGGCGCCGGTGGTGTAGGAGCCGAACACCACTTCCTCTGCGGCCCGGCCGCCGGTGTAGGTGGCAATCTTATTCTCCAGCTCCTCCTTGGTCATGAGATACTTATCCCCGGTCTCCACCTGCATGGTGTAGCCTAGGGCGCCGGAGGTGCGGGGGATAATGGTAATCTTCTGCACCGGGGCGGAATGGGACTGCATGGCAGCCACCAGGGCATGGCCGATCTCATGGTAGGCCACAATCTTTTTCTCCTTGTCAGATAGAACGGCGTCCTTCTTCTGATAGCCGGCGATGACCACCTCGATGCTCTCCTCCAGATCAGCCTCATTTACAATGGTACGCCCGCAGCGCACTGCCCTAAGAGCCGCTTCGTTGATGATGTTGGCCAGCTCCGCACCGGAAGCGCCTGCCGCCATGCGGGCGATGGTGTGCAGATCCACATCATCCGCCAGCTTGATTTTCTTTGCATGAACCTTCAATATCGCTTCCCGTCCCTGAAGATCCGGCAGCTCCACAGGAACCCGCCGGTCAAAACGTCCGGGGCGGGTGAGCGCAGGATCCAGAGACTCCGGCCGGTTAGTAGCCGCCAGGATGATCACCCCTGTATTCCCCTCAAAACCATCCATCTCCGTAAGGAGCTGATTCAAGGTCTGCTCCCGCTCATCGTTTCCACCGTAACCGCCGGAATTTCTCTTCTGTCCGATGGCGTCGATCTCGTCAATAAACACGATGCAGGGGGCCTTTTCCTTGGCCTGCTTGAACAGATCCCGAACCTTGGCGGCGCCCATGCCGACAAACATCTCCACGAATTCTGATCCAGAGATGGAGAAGAAGGGAACGTTTGCCTCCCCTGCCACCGCCTTGGCCAACATCGTCTTACCTGTTCCGGGAGGGCCCACCAGCAAAATACCCTTGGGCATGGAAGCTCCTGCCTCGGTATATTTTCCCGGATTATGCAGATAATCCACGATCTCCGCCAGGCTCTCCTTGGCCTCATCCTCACCAGCCACATCGGAGAAGCGTATTCCTGCGCTGGACTGGACATAAACCTTGGCACTGCTCTTTCCCATACCAAAGGACATGGAGTTCTTTCCGCCGGCCTGCTCCATCAGCTTTTTGCTCATGTAACGGCCAAGACCCGCAAAAATCAGGATCGGCAGCACAAAAGTCAGAAGAAAGCTCCAAATAGGGGAAACGGGCTCCTCGATTACCCGCTCAAATCTTGCCCCCGCCTCATGGAGACGCTCCGTAAGGGTGGGATCCTCCATGGGACTGGTTTTGTAGACAATCTGTCCCTCCTTGTCGGTAAACAGGATCTGGGTATCCTCTACCTGCACCACATCAATATTTCCCTCTTCGATCATATCCATGAAGGTTCCATAGTCCACCTCCACCACCTGGGCGTTTGACAGCAGGGGTGTGACGATGAGATTAAAGAGAAAAACAATCAGCAGCACAATGCAGTAGTAATAAATCAAAGGCTTTTTCGGTGATTTGACTTCTTTCATGACGTCCTCCTTTCTTCCTGGGAAATGCGCTGTGCGTCAATGGCCTCCATGGACAGAAGCAGCGCCCGCTCCGCCGCCTGTTGGGCAAAGTCCAGGGCATATTCCGCCAGCAGGATCTGCTCCTCCCCGGCGGCCTCCGGGTCCAGACTATCCCTAGCCATGTCCTGTATCCGTCTGGTTGTATTCTGTATAATCTGCTCCATCTGTTCATAGCCCTGGGCCATCACAGACACCAGCTCCGACTTAGAGCCCCGCAGGGTCTGAGAAAGCGCGTGCTCTGTCTCGGCGCACTCCTTCTGCAAAAGGCCGATCTCCTGTCTCAGCTGACTGTGGCCAGCGGTTTCGCTCATATGAATGCGGCTGTGGAGCCTTCTGACCCGGTCGTCCAGCTGACACAGCTTGACAAAGAGAATTTCCTGTGCCATATGCATACCTCCTTCATGCTTATCATTTTAACCGGCCTTCCCTAAAGGTTCAATTATCAAAATTTGCCACGTGTATAGACAAAAACACCGAAGTGTAAAAATTTTTTACACTTCGATGTTTTTGTACAATACAAGATTTACATTTTTATTTTAAGGGTGAAATTCCTTCCGTCATCAGCTGAAACACGATATGAACGATCTGATCCAAATTTTTTGTGTCCGCCTCCGTCCAGTGGCGCAGGAGCCCTAAAATTGCCTGGCTATGGTAGCGCAGAATCAATCGGACCTCAAAGCGGGTACAGTTCTGATAGAGATTCTGTTCATCGCACACCCGCTCAAAAAGGCCCTCAATGTGCTGGGTCAAAATCTGCTCCAGCTCCTCCCGGTAATTGCTCTTCATACCCTTCTTCATAAAGGACATCCCATTGATGGCCATGACAAACAGGTAGCGCAGCTGCACCTCTCCCCCGCCATGTGCCCTGGCCTCCAAAAGAACCTGCTCTGTGTCCTGCTCCAATATCCAGCGAATCAGGGCCGGAATGTCCTCAAAGTGGTAATAGAACGCCTGCCGGGTAATCTGGCACTTCTCCACAATATCCTTTACCGTCAGCTTGCTGCCCCCGTTCTCCAGCAAAAGCGCCTTCGCCGCCTTTGCAATGGTCTCCTTCATATCCGCCGCCATCTCGGTTCCTCCTCTGCGATACGCTTCACTCAAAAGGTCTTTACCCATTATACCCTCAAGCGGTCGGTTGTTCAAGAGCCTTATTCCATGTAATCGCTTCGCAGCGCTTCAGCCAGACTGCATTTCATTAATCTTCTGCCGCCCAGGTAATACGCCAGCGCCACAAATCCGAAAATGGCCAGTATAAACACAGCCGCCGGAATAATGGGCGCTTCCATAAGAAACTCCACGGGGTTCAGATAGCTTGCGCCTATCATGAAGCCTACAATCAAGACGGTGACGGGCAATGTAATCAGCACTGGGCGGCCTGCAATCACAAGGGCTTCAATGCAAAACAGCTTTCCCATACCCTCCGGCGTCATTCCTAAGGACATATATCTTGCAAATTCCCGCTTTCTCTGGCGCACAAAACCCAGTGTATTAGAAAATACATTTGCAATTCCAATAAGGGCCAGCAAAGCGCACAATGCCCCGATGATCAGCATATATCCCTTCAGCATCAGATCATTGTCTGTTTTTTCCTGAATGCGGTTTTCCATCTCAAATACATAGTCCTGTGCCAAAATCTGCTCCAGCTCTGTTTCTATCCCATTCAGCTCAGAAAGCGCCGCCCCCTCTTTAGCCAGCACACGGATATAGGTGTCCGGCTCTGTATTCCCAAGGATTGGGGCAAGCCGCTCCCACAGGGTAAGGGGCATGAACTGAACCAGTGCATAATTTTCATATTCTTCCCTCAAAACCGGCGGCTCCTGGGCATAAGCGAGCACTGAAATTTCAGCTGCGCGTTCTGTCTGTTCAATATTTTGCAGCGTCATTGTATCCTGCTCCTCCAGCAGAAACGGAATATAGTCCTTGTAGCGGAAATTGCTGTTTAAGCTGTCCCATATGCGGTTGAGCACAATGCTTCCTGTCACCTCCGGCGCAACGCCTATCTGTTTACAATATTTTTCAAAGCTGCGGTCGTCCATAATAATTATGGGAGCCTTTATGGAATAAAAGCCCTGTGCCCCGCTGACAGAGCCTCCTGTTACCACCTCCAATCCCCCCAATCCCTGAACCTCATCGCTGATTTCGGTCTCCGGGACAACGCACAAAGCCTCCGCTTTCTGATAGATCAGGCTGTCCGAGACATTGGATTGCAGGATCTCATCCTTCAGAGAAAAATCTATAATATCCGTATCCTTTACAACCACCATCACGTCCCATGCGTCCTGATAGCGCTCAAAATAGGTGTGATTGGTGCTGATCCCTGAAAGGGCGAAAAAGCACAGCATCAGCGTAAACCCCATAAACGAAAGCGTGAGCGACAGCGTGGAGGTTCGCAGGGCCTTCTTCTGAGCCTTCAGCGCATTTCCGGCCAATTCTCCCTCCACTCCAAATAAAAACGCCAGAACAGCGGAGTTCTTCTTTCGCTTCAACTGCAGCTCCCCCATGTTTTTTATTGCTTCCAGAGGCGGCCGTTTGCTCAGACGCAGGGCGGGCAGCCACGCAGAAAGAAGTACAGTCAAGGATGCCGCCAGAATAGTGACCGCAAATATAATGGGGTGATAAACAAAAACCGCCTCGTGCCTGCCGGGAATTTCAGCTGCAAGTACATTGACAAGCTGTATTGTTCCAAAGCTAAGCGCGACTCCCACAGCGCTGCCCAGCAAAACAGGGATGACGCATAACGCCCCTGCCTCCTGCAAAAGACAGGCGCGGATTTGTCCCGGCGTCGCCCCTATGCTGGAAAGAATGCCAAACTGATGAACACGGGCGTTCATGGACAGGGCAAAAGCGTTATGAATGATCAAAATCAGGGATACGGACAGGAGCAGCAGAATGGCCAGATAGAAGGCCATCAGCAGGGGCGGTTCCTCATCCTGGGGATCGTGGATCATATACCTGGACAGCAGCAGCTCGTGATACTCTACCTCCATGTCCCCGGTTCCCAGCTGCCTGGCGATCAGGGGCATATCCTCATAAATGGTCCTCATATTTTGAAAATAAATATCAACCACCATATCCTGCCCCTGGGATAATTCCTCATTGATCTCTGCTTTTTCTACATTTGCGAACTTCTCAATGTCCAAAACCACATCCCTGTCAAATGTCCCGGAGATTCGCCCCTGCCAGCTGCCTTCTTCTAAAACAATGGCCTCTATCTCATAATTCCAGAAATTATAAAACAAGCCGCAAAGCAGGGACAAAAACAGGGCGGATATAAATGCCGCGGCAATCACGGTTATGCTGGAGGCTCGGTTTCTTTTGATAAAGTTTGCTGAATATTCTCTCCACATAGGGCTCACCCCCTTCCCCTAAAGGCCGGGCCCGTGGGCCCGATTACGCAGATGGTCGCTGACAATCCTTCCATCCTCCAGGGTTATAATCCGATCCGCCTCCAGGGCAAGCTTTTCGTCATGGGTAATCAATAGGATTGTCTGATTCAGACTGCGGTTTGACAATTTCAGCATATCTATAATTTCTTCCCCGTTTTTTCGGTCCAGGTTTCCTGTGGGCTCGTCGGCGAGAAGAAGGGCCGGACGATATATCAGGGACCGGGCGATCGCCGCCCGCTGCTGCTGTCCGCCGGAAAGCTGGCTGGGAAGAAAATCCAGCCGGTCCCCAAGCCCCAGGGCATTTACGATCTGCTCAAAATATTCCTGATTGGGCTTTCGCCTGTCTAACATCAGGGGCATCAGAATATTTTTCCGAATAGTCAGGGTGGGAATCAGGTTATAAAACTGATACACCAATCCCACCTTTCTGCGCCTGAAAATCGCCCCCTGCGTGGGATTCATAGAAGCCACATCGGTCCCTTCAACCAGGACCCGCCCCTCAGTGGGCCTGTCCACGCTTCCCAGAATATGCAAAAGCGTGGACTTCCCCGAGCCGGAGGCTCCCACAATGGCCACAAATTCCCCCTTCTGCACCGTCAGATCAATACCATCCAATGCCACTACCTGACTGTCTCCAGCGCCATATACCTTCCGGAGACCTTCACATTTTAACAGTTCCATGCCGCCTTCTCCTCTCCTTAACATCTGTACCTTTTTTCCAGACTGACCTTCCAGCCCAAATACAGTATAACAAGGCAAAGTGACATCTCAGTGACTGTATATCCTTATCTCAAAGCAGGCGCCGCCGCTTTGCAGATTCCGGGCGGTCAAGCTTCCATTCTGCAGTTCCACGATGGAGCGGGCAAGGGACAGCCCGATGCCGATTCCCCCGGGAGCGGCGTCCTTGCCCCGGTAAAACCGTTCAAAAAGGCGGGGGATATCCTGGGGGGCAAACCCGGCCCCCTCATCCCATATCAGAATTTCTGCATAAAGAGGATTTCCGGAATAGTCACAGTGGACGCGCCCGCCGGGCCGGGAATGCTCCATACAGTTTTTCAGAAGATTCATCAGCGCCTCCATCGTCCATTCCAGATCACCCAAAAATTCAATACAGCCTTTGTCCGGTATCACAACCGAGACCTCCTCCTTTGTCAGTAAATCATTCAGGTTTTCTGCCGCCACATTCAGCGCAGTGTAAACATCAACTTTTTCTTTTTTCAGGTTCAATGTGCCTGCGTCAATCCCTGCGAGGGCTAACAGGGATTCCTCCAGCCGATTTAAGCGTCCCAGCTGCTTTTCAATCTGCTGTATATAATTATTGGGAGATGCTTTCTTCATCAGCTGCAGGGAGAGAACTGCTGCGGTTATGGGTGTTTTTAGCTGATGGGCGATATTCGCCAGGTTTTCGGCAAAGCTTTTCCTGGCGGCTACCGCTGCCTCCCTTGTCTGATAGAGCATGGTAACCGTCTTATACAGCTCATCCTGCAAACGGGAGCAATCATCCTCCTTTGTCTGTATCAGCGTCCCGCCGGCACCTATATTGACCTGTTCCAGATACTCTGTCAATTCAGCAATCCGACTCCGGCTCCTTTTTCTGGCCGTCCGTGCCGAGAGAAGGAATGCGCCCGACACGACCAGAAACACTGCCGCTAAAGCCCCAAAAATAACAAATGAACGCCCTTTGAAGAACTCCTCCCCGCTGTATCCGTACTGAGCCAGATAATGATTGCCCCTCACATCCTGGGCGGAAAGTGCGCTGTAAGCCTTCAGGGCAGATAAGATCTGCGGCTCCAGCTCCGGATTCCTCTGCGCGGCGATTTCACAAAAGGCTGAGATATGCTCAAAAGCAGCCTGCCGATACATATTCCAGAACAAAGCAGCTACAAAGCCCAGGCAAAGAAAAAGAACTGCTATGGGGGAAAAGAGAAGGATTTTCTGTTTTCTTTTTTCGCTCATTTCGTCTCCTCCATGCGGTAGCCAAAGCTTCGGACTGTCTTTAAACAGGGCGGATTATGCAGCTTGTCCCTTAAACGCTTCATGGTAACCGTCAGGGTGTTATCATTGACATAATTTCCATTGCTGTCCCAAACCTGCTCCAGAAGCTCTTTTCTGGTAACGGTCCTCCCCTTGTTCTCCATGAGAAGCAAAAGCAGATGATATTCCGGATAGCTTAAGGCCACCTCCTCCTGTCCACAGTAGACGGCAAGCTTTTCTTTATCCAAAACCAGGTCATCGCAAAACAGCCGGGGTATCTCTGTTTTCCTTGTCCTTCGCAGCAGCGCAAGCATCCGGGAATACAGCACAGCCAGCTCAAAGGGCTTTACAACATAGTCATCCGCGCCGTTTTCAAAGCCTGCGATCATGTCCTGGGCATCCCCCCGGACAGTCAGAAAAATCACGGGCAAATCCGCCCATCTCTCGCGAATCCACCGGCATAGCTCATCTCCCCGCCCGTCCGGCATATTCCAGTCGATCAGGAGCAGGGTGGGCAGATGCCTTCTCAATGCCTGCTTTACATCGGTTACATTTCCGAAAACAGAAACCCTGCAGTTTTGCTGCTCCAGATATTCTTTAACCGCCCCTGCGATCCCTTCGTCATCTTCCCCATAATACACTTCAATCACGGCTGTTTCCTCCAACTTAACCAATATTTCCCCTTATACCAGCGCCCTCATCCTAGGGGTGTGGTCTCCCAAAAGCATTGCACATTTTTTCGCGTTTTACAAGATTATTCTCGCATATTTTTCAATCAGCCAGAAAAACCGGCAGGACGCGAATCTATCCCACCGGTTCTTATTAGATGAATAAGGAATCCTTATTATTATTAATATCTGTCAAGGAGCTTTCTGTCATAGTACCACAAGAACAGCAGGTTGTCATACTCTGTTTCCCCCAGTTTATCCGTATCGATCTGAAATGTGACCGTTGCCTTGTCAAACTCGGATGTTGTCTGTATCTCAAAGGGTTCCCCTACAAGGCCCGCAGCCTCTGTACAGACAATATCGATGTCCATAACGCTCTCGACAGACGTGGTTTTATTGATATTTCCGGTACACTCCATGTCAACGATAACCTCTGTTACGGCGCAGTCCTCATTCTTAACCTGGTGAACGAAGGTTTGCCTGAATTTTTCCCTGCTGTTAATCACGCCATTGCCGTCCGTATCCTTAGTCAGCGGATCGGCGCCAAGGACGATCTCGTCGCCATCCTCAAGGCCGTCTCCGTCCGTATCCACTGTCAGCGGGTCTGTGCTGTAAACCTTCACCTCATCTCCGTCGGAAAGGCCGTCGTTGTCCGTATCACTGAAACAGGGGTGGGTTTCACTTACAAGCTCTTCCAGGTTCGTCAGACCGTCCTGGTCAAAATCCTCATCGCCGTCATTTATGCCGTTTGCATCTGTGTCAGCCTTTGTGGGATCTGTAAATGTACCAAAAACCTCATAATAGTCCCCCAGCCCGTCATGATCGGTATCTGTATGTTCAATATCGCTTCCTAAGTACTGTTCTATTGAATCCGGCAGCCCGTCCCCATCGGTATCCACAAGCTTTTCCCAGTTATCAAAATCCTCGAAGAAATCCGGCAGCCCGTTCCCATTTTCATCCTTCATATACTGCCATTCTTCGCAGGGAATGTCCAAAAGCTCTGAAACAACGCCCACAAGCTCCGCCGCATTTGCGCTGTAGTTTGCATTGACATTGGGGCAGCGAAGGGTGATCCTGTCAGCAATGATCACCACATTGTTGAGATTGAGATTTTGCGCTGTGATCGTCACATCCCCGAAGGGCGCGTATACAAGGCCGCTGATGTTTACATTCTGGCTGTCGATGGTGATATCGCCATACTTGGAGAAGAGGACAGAGTCATTTGTATTTTTCACCTCACCATAAAGATTGATGTCTTCCAGCGCCTTGAGGGCGGTGTTGATGTTGATATTCCCCGTAAGGGTTGTTTCTCCCATTACCTCTGTGGCGTATTGATATTGATATTGATCTCCTCAAGAGTATAGTCCTCCGTGAATGCGCAGGCAGCTCCGGCGGGAAAATACTGGGAGTCAAGTAAAACATAGTAATCCGGCATATTTCGCCATCATCTTAACAGTTCTATCCTAATTTACAGTGGCATCCTCCTGATGACTAGAGGATGCCGTCTATATTTTTTATTTTTCGTTTTTTTCTTCCCTAGGCTTTATAAGTATCTCGCCATCCTTGATGTACCAGTCGTAATTTTGCCAAGCATGATAAAAGGGAGAAAGCCATCTTTCCAAAGAATCCCAACCGTATGTTGCCATTGCTCCCTTATTACATGGCATTTTTCTGTTATCAGGTATATTATCTATGAATGTCAAATAGCTGTGCGGATATCCGTTTTTCTTAAAAATTTCCATAACAGCATTTAAATTCAAGGGAAACCAATCCATACCAGCTTTTCCAATAGGTGGAAATCTATTAGGATTATCTATTGGTAAAAGTCTTACTCCATCCAAGATTGGTGAATCAGGCAATTCATTATATAACTGATCATATATCTGAATTCGTGAACAAATCTCACCATCATACACTTCTTCCTCTCCTATTTTTTGAAACAAAATATACTTTCCGTACAACCCATATTCCTTTGCTTCATCAGTATGAAACTGATATGCATATATATCCCCAACATTCCAGGGATTTGTGACTATTGGGGTGGGTTTTCTGATTTTTTTCTCCTGAGGCTGGGGTGTATTTAACTTAACCTTTAATTTCTCCAGTGTCTTTTTCCATCCCCGGCCTCCGGATTTGCTCTCCTCCCAGAGCTCTATTCCACCATTATTCTCAATCCACCACAGCGCCTTTTCCTTTACTTTAGGCATGAGCCTTCCCACCCGCCACTGGGTATCTGCCAGAGCATACCAAAACAGGGCCTCCTCGTCACCCTCTATGTATTCATGGCATTTCTCCAAAGTTTTTTGGAACGCTTCCTCATTTCCAAGCTGCTCCTTTAGAAAGCCCATATAGATATCCCTCACATCCAGGGCTGTGTCGTTTCCGTATAAATGCGCACTCCATGCTCCCATATCATTTTCTCTCCTTATAGGGTTATTCTGGATCAAAAGATGCTTCAATAAGTGACTGAATAGTTTCAAATTCCTTCAAGAATTTACCCCATTTACCAGTAGCAATCGAATTGATTGCATTATTTAATTCTTTAAGCGTATATGCCGTGATTATTGTCTGTTCTAATGCCCTAGATTGACTATATGTCAAATTAGTAGCTACCGGTAACATAATATACTTGTCTTTTGAGTATACGCATCCTGGTTTTTCCTGATGCGCATATTTACGAGCCTTAAAATTACAGTTCTCAAATGGCGAAATTTATAGGATTTAATAACTGTTATATCTTGTTATAGAAATCTCGTCAACCCCTTGAAAACACTAAACTTTTCACTGGTGTCCTTTCCATTACATCTTATATCGTGTTATATCGTGCTGCCCTTGTTTACGAACCCTCATAAGGGAAAAAACAAGGGAAAGAAAATCTGG
>CALWLH010000005.1 GCA_944381475.1 uncultured Lachnospiraceae bacterium
GGCGGTGAAGGGCTATAAGCTGATCCTGACCATGCCGGAAACCATGAGCGCTGAACGGCGAAATATATTAAAGGCATACGGAGCCCAGCTGGTTCTTACAGAAGGCGCCAAAGGGATGGCGGGAGCCATCGATAAGGCCCAGGAGCTGAACCGGGAAATGGCGGGAAGCTTTCTGCCAGGGCAATTTGTAAATCCTGCAAATCCCCAGGTGCACAGAACAACCACCGGTCCGGAAATCTGGAAGGATACAGAAGGGAATATAGATATTTTTGTGTCCAGTATCGGCACAGGCGGAACCATCACCGGAACAGGGGAGTATTTAAAGAGCAAAAAGCCTCAGGTGAAGGTGGTGGGCATCGAGCCGGCGGGCTCCCCGGTGCTGTCGGGAGGAACGGCCGGGCCCCATAAGATTCAGGGAATCGGGGCGGGCTTTGTGCCGGAAGTGTTAAATACAGATATATATGATGAAATTATTGGCGTGGAAGATGACGACGCCTTTGCCATGGCAAAGAAGCTGGGAAGGACTGAGGGGATATTGACAGGCATATCCTCAGGGGCTGCTCTTTGGGGAGCAGTTTTGCTGGCCAGGCGTCCGGAAAATACGGGAAAAACCATTGTGGCGCTGCTGCCGGATTCCGGCGACAGATATTATTCCACTCCTCTGTTTGCAGATTGACGAGCTGCAAAGCTGTATAATCAGGCAGATTACGGCGGTTTCTCAGAGAGAAACCGCCGTTGATCTTCCCCTATCCGATCAATGTTCTATGTCCTGGGCTATTTTCATATACTGATGTTGGGGTCAAAAGGTATTTTGACCCCTGATATCACGGATTGCTCCGTGCCAAAGCACTCTCGCAATCCTAAAACAGCTCAAATTCGCTCATTTTTCTGCGAAAAATGGCTACTTTTCGCTGTTTTGTGGGTCCCAAAGTCATGCATTGCCATACGAGCATGGCATGCATGACCTTTTGACCCTGATATCATATACTGGAATTATCAGAAGGGGCAGGAATTTGATGAAGCAGGGTGCAAATCTCATCATGGGTCTGATGATGCTGGCGCTGGTTAGTTTGATCAGCAGAAATATGGTCCCGATTTTTCAGCGGGCCCAGGAGACAGAAGCGGGGGAGGAGGTCTTGAGCGAACCGGCGGCAGAAAAGGCGCAGTTTACGGTGGTGCTTGACGCAGGACATGGGGGACGGGACGGAGGAAAGGTGTCTGTGGACGGATTTCTGGAGAAGGACATCAATCTTTCCATTGTCCAGTTTTTAAAGACCTACCTGGAAATGGCGGATGTGCGGGTGGTGCTGACCAGGGAGGATGGCAATGGGCTTTATCAGGAAACGGACGATAACAAGAAGCGGGCGGACATGAACAGGCGCTGCTCCATCATCGAAATGGCGGATGCGGATGTGGTTGTGAGCATTCACCAGAACAGCTACCCAGATTCTTCCGTATCCGGCCCTCAGGTATTTTATTATGTGGATTCTGCCGAGGGTCTGTCCCTGGCCCAGTGCATTCAGCAGCGGTTTGACTTTATCTTGGGAGAGGAAAACCGCAGAGGCGTCAAGCCCAACACGGATTATTACCTTCTGAAAAATGTAAGCGTTCCCATCGTCATAGTGGAGTGCGGCTTTCTTTCAAATCCGGAGGAGGCGCAAAAGCTGGAGAACGAAGACTATCAGCAGAGTGTGGCCTGGACCATTCATATGGGAATCATGGAATATTTAAACACATCCTGTAAAAACTGATTTTTCTTGCATTTCTTAGTAGATAATAGTATAATGATAAAGCGAAGGTCAAAGGACTTTAAAAAGCAGTGATGTCAACGTCATTCTTTGGCTCTGCGCTTAAAAATTCTCAACAAATGCATTATTGCAAAAAGCTGGACATCATTTATGAAAACTCAGATTATAAAGCTGTCGGAGGCGGGCGAGACTGCCTATGCACAGGCGGCGGATATACTGAAAAACGGCGGGCTGGTGGCGTTTCCCACAGAAACTGTATATGGTCTTGGGGGAAATGCTCTTGACCCGGAGGCTTCAAAAAAAATTTACGGGGCGAAGGGCCGGCCCTCTGACAACCCTCTGATTGTTCATGTGGCGGATATCTCATCGGTGGAGCCTCTGGTAACGGAGCTTCCCAGGGAGGCGGGGCTGCTGATGAAGGCCTTCTGGCCCGGACCGCTGACGATCATTTTAAATGTCAGTCCTCTTGTTCCCAAAGAGACCACGGGAGGGCTTTCCACGGTGGCTATCCGTATGCCAAGCCATCCGGCTGCGCTGGCTCTGATCAGGGCAGCGGGGCTTCCCATAGCGGCGCCCAGCGCCAACGCATCAGGCAGGCCAAGCCCCACCAGGGCGGAACATGTGGCGGAGGATCTTTCCGGACGCATTGACATGATTCTTGACGGAGGCGCAGTGGGAATCGGCGTGGAATCCACCATCGTGGATCTGACAGGAGAGATACCTCTGATCTTGAGACCTGGATATATTACAAAAGCCATGCTGGAGCAGGTTCTGGGAACGGTGAAAATTGATCCCGCCATAGCCCGAATTAATGAAGGAGAGATGATTTCCGGAAACGAGCCTCCAAAGGCGCCGGGAATGAAGTATAGGCATTATGCGCCAAGGGCACCTCTGACGCTGGTGCAGGGCACAAAAGATGCAGTGAGGGAAAAGCTGGTCAGCCTTGCAAAAGAGGCCCGTGAACAGGGACTGAAGGTGGGGCTGATCTGTGAGGATGGGACAGAGCTGGAAGACCGGGCAGATGCGGTATATTATGTGGGAAACCGGCAGAATCGTCTGGAGCTGGCCCAGAGAATCTACGATGTCCTGCGCCAGTGCGATGCGGACGGGCTGGATGTAATCTATGCGGATGATTTCGGCCTGGAAATGGACAAGGATCTGGGTTACGCGGTTCAGAATCGGCTGATGAAGGCTGCAGGCGGCAGAGTTTTGCGAGGGGATGGTGATGATGGCACATGAGACATTACAAAAAAATTTTGTTTGTATGTCAGGACAACACCTGCCTCAGCGTGATGGCAGAGACAGTCATGCGGAGCGTAATGGAAAGCCTTCCAAAGGAGCAGCGTTTGCCTGTCACATCCCGTGGTCTGGTGGTGCTTTTTCCTGAACCCATCAATCCCAAGGCTGTGGAGCTGCTTCGGGGGAATCGCCTTCAGATTGACCATGGGACAAGCGTGGGCCTGGAGGACTGGGATCTGGCAGAGGGCACGCTGGTTCTGACCATGACGGAAAAGGAAAAGGAAACCTTGGCGCAGCGTTATCCGGAGCTTGCAAATCTGTATACTCTGAGGGAATATACTGGAGAGCAGGGGGATATTGTAGAGCCCTACGGCGGTGAACCAGAGGATTATGAGCTGGTATATGAGCATATTGATCTGATGGTGAAGATGGCTGCGCAGAAAATTCTTGCGGATGAGGAAGAATAGAGCGGCAGGAGGAGAGGGAAATGATAGCAATTGGAAGCGATCACGGCGGATTTGCCTTAAAGGAGATTGTAAAAAAGCATTTGGAGGATCGGGGGCTTGCCTATGTGGACTGCGGCTGCTACAGCACCGAATCCGTTCATTATCCGGAATACGCCCAGGCTGTGGCAAAAAAGCTTCAGTCAGGGGAATGTGAGAGGGGCATTCTGATCTGCAGCACCGGCATTGGTATTTCCATGGCGGCAAACAGGTGCAGAGGTATCCGGGCCGCGCTCTGCCACGACCCCTACAGCGCAAGGATGACCCGGCTCCACAATGACGCCAACGTTCTTTGCATGGGCGGTCTGGTTATCGGAACCAATCTGGCGCTGGAGATTACCGACGTATTTTTAAATACGGCGTTTTCCGGCGAGGAGCGCCATCAGAAGCGCATAGACATGATTGAAAACGGACAGTAGAAGGGGCTGTTTTTGCAAAAACTAAATACACAGGGAGGTATTCCATGAGCGCAAAGCGTACAGATTATATCAGTTGGGATGAGTATTTTATGGGCGTTGCCATGCTGTCGGCCAGACGCTCTAAAGACCCTGGTACTCAGGTGGGAGCCTGCATTGTCAGCCCGGAGAATAAGATTTTGTCCGTGGGTTACAACGGTTTTCCCATCGGTTGTTCCGACGATGAATTTCCCTGGGAGAGGGAGGGAACGGATCCCTATGATACAAAATATTCCTACGTGACCCATGCGGAGATGAATGCCATATTGAATTTTCGGGGTGGGAATCTGGAAAACTGTAAATTGTACGTGACCCTGTTTCCCTGCAACGAGTGCGCCAAGGCGGTGATCCAGTCCGGCATAAAGGAAATCTGCTATGCCTGCGACAAATATGCGGACACCTCCTCTGTAAAGGCCAGCAAGCGTATGCTAGACGCGGCGGGAGTAAAATATACATATTATCAGGGAGGGCAAAAGAAAATTCTTCTGACTCTCTGAATGAACAGAAAGACCCGGCAGCGCCGGGGCTTTCTGCTATTCGGGAGGTATCACAGAAGCTTTTTCATAATAAAGGCGTAAATCTCCTGGTTGGCGCTTTCCCATTTGTCGCACATGGAGATGGCCTGATCCTCGCTTGGAACAGTAAGCTTCAATTCAATGATATTTTCCTTGCCCTCCCGCACGCAGCAGGTGACGGTGTAGTCGGAAAGGCTGGATTTGTAATAGTCGGCGGTAACCCCCACCTCCGAGCGCATCTGAAACTTATTCTCCCTGATAAAATCATCCATATCCTGGATGATGCTGGAGGAGATCTGCTTTCCAAAGAAGTAGAGCACATCCTCCCCCTCCTTTGTAAGCTCATAGCGTGTGGAATTGCGCACAGTGTCCGCAGCGATCAGATTGGCCTCCAGCAGTTCATTGATCACCTGCTGAAATGTAAAATAATTCGCGTAATCCCTGCTGTTGAAAAAGTCGCTGAGCTGACTGTTGGTCAGCGGAAAATTTACCTTTTTCAGCATGTATAGGATCATCAGCTTATAAAGCGTGGTGGGTTCCGATAGCATACGGCTTTGTCTCCTTTAAACAGTTATTGGATATGGTTTTTTACAGCATTGGCAACGGATTCAGCGACTCTGGGATCGAAGGCCTCCGGCAGGATATTTTCCTCGCTCAGCTCCTGGTCGGGAACCAGTGCGGCAATGGCGTCTGCCGCCGCCAGCTTCATCTCTTCGGTGATGGCTTTTGCCCGCCCTTCCAGCGCGCCCTTGAAGATGCCGGGGAAGATCAGCACGTTATTCACCTGATTGGGAAAATCGCTTCTTCCGGTACCCACAACCCTGGCGCCTGCGGCCTTTGCCGTGTCGGGCATGATCTCAGGAACAGGGTTTGCCATGGCAAAAATGATGGAATCTCTATTCATAGAGGAAACCATTTCGGCGGTGACGATATTTGGCGCGGAGACGCCGATGAAGATATCCGCCCCCTTCAGGGCGTCCGCCAGGGTTCCTGTACGGCGTTCCAGGTTTGTAATCTCCACCATACGCTCCTGCATCCAGTTCAGGCCCTCCATGCCCTTGCAGAGGATGCCAGCCTTGTCGCACATGGTCACATGGAGAAAACCGTAGCGCAGCAAAAGCTTTGCGATGGCTACCCCTGCGGAGCCGGCGCCGTTTACAACCACCCGGCAGTCCTCCTTGTTCTTTCCTGTAACCTTCAGGGCGTTGATAATGCCTGCCAGTACAACGATGGCGGTGCCGTGCTGGTCATCATGCATAACGGGGATGTCCAGAAGCTCCTTCAGCCGCTCCTCGATTTCAAAGCATCGGGGCGCGGCGATGTCCTCCAGATTAATGCCTCCAAAGGCAGGGGCAATGCGCACCACCGTCTGGATGATCTCCTCCGTATCCTGGGTATCCAGGCAGATGGGAAAGGCGTTGACGCCGCCAAATTCCTTGAACAGAACCGCTTTGCCCTCCATAACGGGCATGGCGGCCAGAGCGCCGATGTTGCCAAGACCCAGCACAGCGCTTCCGTCAGAAACCACCGCCACAGTGTTGGATTTGATGGTATATTTGTAGGCAGCCTCCGGATCTGCCGCGATCACCCTGCAGGGCTCTGCGACACCGGGGGTATAGGCCAGAGATAGGTCCTTCCTGGACTTTACAGGTGTTTTTGAAACCGTTTCCAGCTTTCCGTTCCATTTTTCATGAAGCGCAAGCGCCTCTTCATTGATTGTCATAAGAAACCTCCTATGTATTTCAAGATGTCGGGCCAAAGGCCTTTGACCCATGATCGTTAGTCTTATTATAATACCAATTTCCTGCCCATGCGTCAAGTCCAAGGAAAAAACAGTTCCGGGCAGAAGAGCGGAAAGGATAACAAGTAGGAATGCAGGGTTTTTCGCTGGCAGAGTGCTGCATTCATATTTTAGGTTGTTGAAAACAGAGGAAATATGCGGTGAAAAGCGTAAATAATGATTGCTTTTCATTTGAAATGATGTATAATAATTCTCGGATAATCTGAAATTTTGTTTAGTCTGTTTTATCAGGTTTGCAATCCCGAAATCTTTTTCAGAAGTAATAAGTGTAAAAAAGCGAAATAGAATAAAGTGAAGTGAGGATGCTCTGATCTTTTTGATTACAGGAGCAGTTGTTCGCCAGACAATCCGAAGATCATTTTTACCTACAAATTATTAGTAAAGGAAAGACACAGAGGGTATTTTTTGCGCTTTGTGTACAGGTGCGTGTGTATGGATTATATGAGTTTTTCTCTTCCGCAGTTAAAGGAGCTGGCTAAGAGCCTGAAGATTCCCCATTACTCCGGGATGCGCAAGTCCCAGCTGCTGGAAGCGATCCGGGAGGTGCTGGAACCCAGTGGGGCAGTACAGGGGAAAATGAAGGAGGAAGCGCAGCCAGCAAGGACAGAACAGGATACGGATATATTTTTAAGAAGAGAAAGGGCGGATAGAGCCTCCGGCGAGCCGGGGCAGGCCGACAGGATGTATAAAACCTCCAGGCAGCCCTCCCCGCGGTTTAACGCATCCAGAACTATTAGAAAGAGCAGCGTTGGCCCTCAGGACAGGCAGGGACATGTGCAGTCCGGCAGAGCGAACAGGCCAAAGGCGGCAAAGCCAGGAGGTCAGCTGGAGGAACCTTTGCCCTCTGCATCCTCCCAGGCTGAACCGCGCAGCGGCCATGAGGAAGCAAAACAGGTTTACGGGGAGCCGGTGAGAAAACCAGTCCTTTTGGAGGAACCATCTTCGGCAAAGCCAGTAAAAAATGTTTCCGACAAAGTGTTGGAGCTGATCGGCGATCATGCGGAAATTTATGCCCGGGAGGCTTTGGATACAAACGGAAGAATCGGCATGACGGTGGAGCGTCTGTATGAGCTTGCCAGCGGTGAGACGGCGGACGGGATCCTGGAGGTGATGCCGGAGGGTTACGGTTTTATCCGCTGCGATAATTTCCTTCCGGGAGAACAGGATGTGTATGTATCCTATCAGCTGATCAAGCGGCTGAACCTGAAAACCGGGGATGTGGTCAGAGGAGGCACCCGGGTTCGGACTTCCACGGATGATAAGAGCAATAAGTATGCGCCCCTTCTGTTTGTTTCCTCCGTCAACGGGTTTTCCACGGAGGAGACCAGAAGAAGGCCGGATTTTGAAAAGCTTACCCCCATCTATCCAAACCAGCGCATATCCCTGACGCCTTCTGGGTGTCCTGTTTCCATGAGGATCATGGATCTTCTAAGCCCCATAGGAAAGGGACAAAGAGGGATGATCGTGGCTCCCCCGAAGGCGGGGAAAACCACGCTTTTAAAGCAGATCGCAAAGTCTGTGATGGAAACCAATCCGGATATGACCCTGATCGTTCTCCTGATCGACGAGCGTCCGGAGGAGGTTACAGATATCAAGGAAGCCATAGAGCGTCCGGGCGCCAACGCCCAGGTGATCTACTCTACATTTGATGAGCTTCCGGAGCATCATAAGCGTGTGGCGGAGATGGTGCTGGGACGTGCGAAAAGACTGGTGGAGCATGGAAAGGACGTGATCATCCTGCTTGACAGCATCACCAGGCTTGCAAGGGCTTATAACCAGACGGTGACCCCCAGCGGCAGAACGTTGTCCGGCGGACTTGACCCGGCGGCTCTCTATGCCCCCAAGCGGTTTTTCGGCGCTGCCAGGAACATGCGCCAGGGCGGAAGTCTGACAATCCTTGCAACCGCGCTGGTGGAAACCGGAAGCCGTATGGATGATGTGGTGTTTGAGGAATTTAAGGGTACCGGCAACATGGAGCTGGTTTTAAACCGAAAGCTTTCCGAAAAGAGGGTTTTCCCCGCCATTGACATTGCAAAATCCGGTACCAGAAATGAGAATCTGCTGTTGACGCCTCTGGAGCAGGAGGCCATGGACTATATCAGAAAAAATTTGAGCGGTTTGAAGGGGGAGGAGGCCGCCGAGCATGTGGTGGATCTGTTCGCCCACACAAAGAATAATCAGGAATTTATCAACATTGTGAAGAAAACCAGACTGGTATAACAAAGAGCTTTGCCCGATGTCCTGGAACCGCAGGCCTGTGTGTCAAGGGCGTCAATGAAAATAAACGGAGACTTTTGGGGAGGAAGGAGAATGAGATACCCGGAATTTTTGAAGGATGGCGGAACAATTGGCTTTGTTGCCCCCAGCTTTGGATGCGCCACGGAGCCCTACCGCACAGGCTTTGACCATGCCCTGACGCGTTTTAGAGAGCTGGGGTATCATGTTTTGCTGGGTGAAAACTGCTATGCGGCGAAGGGCATCGGCATCAGCAATACGCCCCGGGCCTGCGGCCAGGAGTTGAAGGGGGCCTTTGAGGGGGAGGCGGATGTACTGATCTCCTGCGGCGGCGGGGAGCTCATGTGCGAGGTGCTGGATTACGTGGATTTTGAGGCCCTGAAAGCAGGCAAACCCAAGTGGTATATGGGATATTCGGATAACACAAACCTCACCTTCCTTTTAAATATCATCTGTGACACGGCGGCTATCTACGGCCCCTGCGCCGCAAGCTTCGGCATGGAGCCCTGGCACTCCTCCATATCAGACGCCCTGGCGGTTCTGAGAGGAGAGAGGCAAACCCTGAAGGGTTATGACCGCTGGGAGAAGGAATCTGGAAAGGATGAGGAGCATCCCTTAGAGCCCTATTATGTGACGGAGCCCCGGGTCATACGGCTGTACCGGGGCATGGAGCAGGTGAAGGAGCTGGCTGCCTCCGGCAGGATGATCGGGGGATGCCTGGATTGTCTGGAAAACCTGGTGGGAACGAAATTTGACCGGGTGAGGGAATTTGCCGGAAGCTATGAAAAGGAGGGAATCCTGTGGTTCCTGGAATCCTGTGACCTGAATGTGTTTGGCGTCCGCCGGGCCCTGTGGCATATGAGGCAGGCGGGCTGGTTTGAAAATGCCAGGGGCTTTCTGATTGGAAGGCCTGGATGTATGGGCCAGGAGATGATGGGGCTGGATCAGTACAGCGCTGTCACCGGAGTGCTGGGGGAGCTAGGTGTTCCCATCCTCATGGATCTTGATATCGGTCATCTTCCGCCCCAGATGCCCCTGATCTCCGGCGCTTTCGGGGAGGTATATGCCGCAAATCAGGATTTGACTTTGAACATGAAGCTGGTGTGAGGTGAAAGATGATAACCCGTAAGGATGTGATGCCTACTAATTATTATAAGAAGGAAGCCTTTACCGGAAGCTATGGGGGTATGCGGTATATGCTCCGAAAGAAGGAGGAGAATGCGCAGACCCTGCTGGAGGCTATAATCTGGCTCCAGCCCTTCTGCTTTGAAAGGACTCCTGAGGAACAGAAGACATCGGCGGTGTTTTCCTTTGACGAGGAGGGCATCGCAGGAGCCATCCGGTGGCTGAACAGCACCTACGATGAAAGAAAGGAAGAATTTTTGGAAGCGCAGCAGCGAAGCGGAATATAGGCTGCGCGGACGGGAGGTTTACCATTGGCACAGACACAGACATACAGCCAGATGGATGAATGGAATGCTGTGATGTTTTTATATAATTCTGCCCTGAAGCAGGTCAGCACAAAAATTGATATTTTAAGCGAGGAGTTTGTCCATGTGCTGAATTATAACCCCATTGAGCATGTGAAAACCCGGATCAAATCCCCCAAGAGCATTGTGAATAAGCTGAAAAAACAGGGACATGAGGTTACTATTGAAAACATGCTCCGCTATATCCATGACATTGCGGGGGTGCGCATCATCTGCTCCTTTGAAAAGGATATTTACAAGATTGCAGATATGATCAGCAACCAGGATGATGTGAAGGTGCTGATTATCAAAAACTACATTGCAAACCCTAAGCCCAATGGCTATAAGAGCTACCATCTGGTGGTTTCAGTGCCCATTTATCTCTCCGACGGCCCGGTGGAGACCAAGGTGGAGATTCAGGTGCGGACCATCGCCATGGATTTTTGGGCAAGCCTGGAGCACAAGATCAAATATAAATTTGAGGGCAATGCGCCGGATCATATCCAGGAGGAGCTGCGGGAATGCGCAGACATCGTGGATATGCTGGATAAGAAGATGTTCTCCCTGAATGAGGAGATAAGGGCCATTGGCCAGGAGCAGAACCAGGAGGAGCAGTCCGGCTGGAACATCCGGGGGGCGGGCTTTTAGCGCTGGCTGCGCCATGCCTCGTAAAGTCCCCTTACGATGCTGGGAATATCCTCCTGATGAAGGCCCGAATAGCTCAGGACGGCCGTGTGAGTGGAAAAATCCGCCTCCTGGGAGCCGTCCTGGTAGTCGGAAAGGAAGGAGATGCGGATACCCCGGGCACCGGCCTTCTGCTTTAAGGCCTCATCGGAAAGCGTTGTATTAAGATCCAGGAGGAAGTGGAGACCCGCTTCCTCCTCTTTGATTCTGATGCTGCCCGGGGGAAAGGTCTGGGACAGGGCTTCAAGGAGCTGATCCCGCAGGGAGCGGTAATGCTTTCGCATCCTGCCGATGTGCTTTTCAAAGAAGCCTTCGCTGATAAAATGAGCCAGGGTATACTGCTCAAAATTGGATACGGTGCAGGCGTAAAAACCTAGCTCCTCATAAAAGCGCTTCGCCAGCGGCGGGGGCAGAACCATGTAGCTGATGCGGACGGTGGGAGAGAGGGTTTTGGTAAAGGTATTCAGGTAGATGACCTTGTCGGAAACATCAATGGAGAAAAGCGCCGGTATGGGGCTTCCGGAAAGGCGCAGCTCGCTGTCAAAGTCATCCTCCAGAATAAAACGGTTATTGTTTTCATTTGCCCAGGCCAGAAGCTCGTAGCGCCTGCTGACAGGGGTGACGATTCCTGTGGGAAAATGGTGGGAGGGTGAAATCTGAAGCACATCCCCATGACTGTCCCTTAAGCAGTCGGGACGAATTCCTTTTTCGTCCATGGGAATGGAAACCACCTCCACATCCTGGGCAGCATAAACCTGGCGGACCTTCTGATAGCCGGGCGTTTCAAGGGCATAGAGCTTGTCCCTCCCAAGAAGCTGCACCAGCAGGCCGTACAGGTATTCGGAGCCGGCTCCGATGATGATCTGGGAGGGCTCTGCTGTAATCTGCCTGAAATCCCGCAGATGCTTTGCGATGGCCTCCCGCAGCTTGATGACTCCTCCGGCAGGGGGAATTTGCAGCAGGGCGGGAGCTTCCTCGTGAATCAGTCTGCGCATCAGTCTGGTCCAGGTGGCGAAGGGGAAATTGTCCGTCAGGGTTCTGTTGGAAACCAGGTCATAGAGGACAGCGGTCTGCGTATCCTCCTTGACAAGGTCAGTTTTATCGGAAACAGGAAGAAACTGACCATGGATATCCGCCACAAAAAAACCCCGTCTGGCCTCAGAAACGATGTAGCCCTCCGCCATCAGCTGGGCGTAGGTACTCTCGATGGTGATGACGCTGACTCCCAGATTTTTGGCAAAGGCCCGCTTGGAGGGGAGCTTTTCACCGGGAGAAAGCACGCCGTTTTGGATGTCCGAGCGGATACAGTCATATAAATACTGATACAGACTTTTTCCATGAAGATCAACGAGAGAATAGGTTAGCATTTTTTACCCGAGAGGCTCCTTTTTGTAATTTTTATGAGATAGGTCAGCCTGGAACAGGCGGCTGATAAGGAACTGCAATCTGACCTTGTTTGAAAAACACAAATTGAATATTTACACATGGTCAGAAAGCAGTATAATCCTTCCCATAACAAATTTCAAGCAGAAAAGGAGAAATACTATGGGAAATCGTTATGAGCTGAACAAGGAGCTGGCACAGATGCTAAAGGGAGGTGTGATCATGGATGTGACCACGCCGGAGCAGGCAAGAATCGCGGAGGAGGCCGGGGCCTGTGCAGTCATGGCCCTGGAGCGGATACCGGCGGATATACGGGCTGTAGGCGGTGTTTCCCGCATGAGCGACCCGAAGATGATCAGGGGCATCCAGGAGGCAGTCTCCATCCCGGTGATGGCCAAGTGCCGCATCGGTCATTTTGCGGAGGCCCAGATCCTCCAGGCCATCGGCATCGACTACATTGATGAGAGCGAGGTGCTGTCCCCTGCGGATGATGTGTATCACATCAACAAGAAAGCCTTTGAGGTGCCCTTTGTGTGCGGCGCCAGGGATTTGGGGGAGGCCCTTCGCCGCATCAGCGAGGGCGCTTCCATGATCAGAACCAAGGGGGAGCCCGGCACCGGGGATATCGTCCAGGCTGTGCGCCATATGAGAAAGATGAACCGGGAGATCGGCCAGGTGTCGGCCTTGAAGAAGGATGAGCTCTATGAGGAGGCAAAGCGGCTCCAGGCGCCCTATGAGCTGGTTGTCTACGTCCATGAGCATCACAGGCTTCCTGTGGTGAATTTTGCCGCCGGGGGTGTGGCTACCCCGGCGGATGCGGCCCTGATGATGCAGCTGGGAGCCGAGGGCGTGTTTGTGGGCTCCGGCATTTTTAAGTCGGGAAATCCTGCAAAGCGTGCCCAGGCCATTGTGAAGGCTGTCGCGAACTTTAACGATCCGGAGCTTTTGGCCGCTCTTTCCGAGGATCTTGGGGAGGCCATGGTGGGTATCAATGAGCAGGAGATCCAGCTGATTATGGAGGAAAGGGGACGCTGATGGGCAGACGGATAGGAGTGCTGAGTGTGCAGGGGGCCTTTATCGAGCATGAGAAAAGGCTTCAGAGGCTGGGGGCGGAGTGCGTGGAGCTGCGGAAGCATGAGGATGCGATGAAGAGCTTTGACGGACTGGTGCTTCCCGGGGGAGAGAGCTCCGTACAGGGAAAGCTTTTGCGGGAGCTTGAGATGTTTGAACCCTTAAAGAGGCAGATTGAGGAGGGAATGCCTGTGATGGGCACCTGTGCGGGGCTGATTTTGCTGGCTGCAGAAATCAACAACGATACCCGCCGCCACTTCCAGACCCTCCCTAGGACAGTTCGCAGAAACGCTTACGGAAGACAGCGGGAGAGCTTTTGTGCAACGGGAAGCTTCGGGGACTTTACGGATATCCCCATGAAGTTTATCCGTGCGCCCTACATTGAAGAGGTGGGGGAGGGGACGGAGATTTTGTCCGTGGTGAGGGGCAATATTGTGGCGGTGCGGTATAAAAAGCAGCTTGCCATGAGCTTTCACCCGGAGCTTTGTCCCGATGACCGGATTCACGAATACTTTCTAAAAATGTAAATCAGGTTCAGAAACAGCGGGCTGACGCCCGCTGTTTCTGCGCTATATCCCGGAAATCCAGCAGGCTGTGCGGATGCGCAAGGAGGACGGGGGAATAAGGGCGGATGTATCGATACAAAATCATTATGGAAAAAGATAAAATAAAAGTATTAGACCTAGAAATGGCGCTGCTTTATAATGAAAAAAATATTTCCATTTAATAATCCATACCGCACAATCATAAGGAATAGGCTGCGGTATGGACAGGAGGCAGATCTGCCCTAATCGAAGCTGGGAAAATTTCAGTTTAAGGTTAAAGGAGGATTATCAGATGCAGTACACAAGGTTAGGAAATTCAGAGCTCCATGTTTCCCGTATCTGTATGGGATGCATGGGCTTTGGCGATGCAAAAAATGGCCAGCATAGCTGGACGCTGGACGAGGAGCACTCCCGGGAGATTATCAGACAGGGGCTGGAGCTTGGCGTTAACTTTTTCGATACCGCCATCGGCTACCAGAGCGGCACCAGCGAGCAGTACCTGGGCCGGGCACTGAAGGATTTTGCAAAGCGGGAGAATGTGGTGGTGGCCACCAAATTTCTTCCGCGCACCCAGGAGGAGATTGCTGCCGGTGTCACGGGACAGCAGCACATTGAGCGGATGCTCAACACCAGCCTGAAGAACCTGGGCATGGACTATGTGGATTTGTATATTTACCACATGTGGGACTACGAGACGCCCCTTTATGACATCATGGATGGACTCAACCGGGTGGTACAGGCAGGGAAAGCGCGCTATATCGGCATATCCAACTGCTTTGCCTATCAGCTGGCAAAGGCCAATGCCCTGGCGGAGCGGGAGGGCTTTGCAAAATTTGTCTCCATTCAGGGACACTACAACCTGATCTTCCGGGAGGAGGAGCGGGAGATGGCGAAGCTCTGTGCAGAGGATCAGATTGCCATGACGCCCTACAGTGCCCTGGCGGGAGGAAGGCTTTCCAAACGCCCGGGGGAGACTTCCAAGCGTCTGGAGGAGGACAGCTATGCCCGGTTTAAGTATGATGCCACCGCAGGGCAGGATGAGGTGATCATCCGCCGGGTGGAAGAGCTGGCGGACAGGAGGGGTGTTTCCATGACGGAAATTTCCCTGGCCTGGCTTTTGACAAAGGTGACGGCTCCGGTGGTGGGGGCTACCAAGCTGCATCACATCCAGGGGGCGGCAAAGGCGGTGGAACTGACCTTGGCTCCTGAGGAGCTTCTTTACCTGGAGGAGCCCTACGTTCCCCACAGGCTGGTGGGGGTCATGGCTCAGAATACACCGGCGGCTTCTAAGGACAATCATGTTTGGTCCACAGGCGGCCAGGAGATTCTGGCAGACAGTGCCCGGGAAAAGCGTTAGGGAAAAGTGAAGAAAACCTGAAAGGGGCTGTTCAGAATGAACAGCCCCTTTCAGGTGGAAATGAAAAGATACCGGGATTAAAAGGCGTCCCGGCTTACCCCTATTTTAAGATGTTGAAATACAGCAGTGCAGCTAATATGATTCCCACAACCAGGTAAACTGTCGCCAGCCAGCCGACGATTCCAAATATAAAGCCGATCAGCGGTATTCTGCTTAAAAGTGAGAAGAACAGCCGGCAGATCACGATCGCCACCACATAGATGATGATGTTTCGGATAAAGCTTTCATTGTCAACACAGGATGTGCTTAAGGGAAAAAATTTTTTTACCGTTTCCATAACAGGCCTCCTATACTTAAACCAATAATTGGTGCTGGGGTCAAAGGCACTCGGCTCGGGCTATTTATTATTGGTAAGATTCTACACGAGGGAAAAAAATTTGTCAATAAAAAAACGGTTTTTCCCTCAACTAAAGATTTTTTGGCGCGCTCTCAAAATGATGATACAGGTGTCAAAACAAGTTTTGAAATCCTAACCAATGATGAAACCATATTTTGAGAAGATGATGAGGCAACCGATTGGAAAATCTGAAAAGTATATGGGGCCTGTTTGTGAATATTATGATGTTTAAATAAGTGTTAAGTTTTTTCTTTAGACTTGTATTCTTCATCTTTTTCGTGTACACTTAAGGAAAGTTATGGCATGAAAAAGCAAATAAAGCTTCAGGCCATTGAGAAGGGGGAATCAATATGCTGACAACACAGAAGAAATCTCTGCGCAGGAGGAGAAGAAACGCAAAGATCCGTGCGGTGCTTCTTGTGGTGATGGTTTTGCTTATTATTGCAGGCGCAGGCGCCGCCTTTTATTATTTCACAGTTATCAGGCCGAACCAGGAGCAGGATCCGACTCAGAACCTAGCGGAGGGAACCACGCCGGCGGTCACCACATCGGAAGATGAAACGCCAACCAGCACGGAGGCTTCCACTGTGATGGTGGATGCGACCACAACCGGAGACGATCAGGAGACATCCTCCACGCTGCCATCCTATTCGGATGATGAGGTACTGGCGCAGGCTCAGCGCTATGCGGCAATGTATGACTATGACACGGCCATTGCTCTGATGGAGAGCGCGCTGGAGAACGGAGAAAATGAGGAGTATCAGGCGGCGGTTGACACCTTTAAAAGTGAGCAGAGCCAGCTGGTAAAGTGGGCGGACAACACAGCCATCCCTCATATTTTCTTCCACACCCTGATCAATGATACGGACAAGGCCTTCGACGGAGACTATGACGCTGGAAATTATAACCAGGTGATGACCACTGTGGACGAGTTTAACGCTATTATGCAGGAGATGTATGACCGAGGCTATGTGCTGGTCAGCATCTACGACATCGCCGCTCCTGTTACTCAGGCGGATGGTTCTGTAACCCTGGTAAAGCAGGACATCTATCTGCCGGAAGGAAAGAAACCCTTTGTATTGTCCCAGGATGATGTGAGCTATTATGAGTACATGCTGGATGACGGCTTCCCCAACCGTCTGGTGGTCCTGGAGGATGGCAGCGTTACCTGTGAGCTGGATCTGGAGGATGGCACCACAGTTCGGGGCTCCTTCGATCTGATCCCGTTGCTGGAGGATTTCATTGAGCTGCACCCGGATTTTTCCTATAAAGGCGCCAAGGGCATCATTGCCCTGACAGGCTACAATGGGGTGTTTGGCTATCGAACCTCTGAATATAACTATGGCACCACGGATACGGGGCATTCCAGCTATATACGGAATAATCCGAATATCCAGCAGGATCGGGAGACGGCCAAGCAGGTGGCGGAGGCCCTGAAGGCAAATGGATGGCTCTTTGCAACCCATGGATGGGGACACAAGGCTATGGGACAGGCAGCCTATGACAGCTTTGTCTGGGATATTAACAAGTGGATGGAGGAGGTTACTCCCATTATTGGAGAGACAGATATTGTGATTTATCCGGACGGGGACGACATCGGCTCCTGGAGATATTACACGGACGAAGCCCAGTCCGATGACTGCAAGGCCAAATACAGCTACTTAAAGTCCCTGGGCTTTAACTACTTCTGCAATGTGGACGGCTCAAAGGAATACTGGGTACAGATTTCCTCGGAATTTGTGCGTATGGGCAGGCGAAATCTGGATGGAACAAGAATGTATGAGGCTGTGGTGGGTTACAGAGATCTGCTCAGCGACCTGTTTGACGCGAAGATAATCTTTGACCCTGCAAGACCTACCCCTGTGGCGGGAGTTCCCATTCCCACGGCGACGGAGGAAGGGAATTAAATTTAGCGTTGACAGACCGGATAAATTGCCATATAATGAAGTGTATTATTCTTGAGCGTAAAGGAGGATAAAACATGAAGAGAATCAAGACCTTAACCAGCAAGAGCTTAAAGGAGACCATGAAGCATGGCGGCTGCGGCGAGTGCCAGACGTCCTGCCAGTCTGCATGCAAGACATCCTGCACAGTTGGAAATCAGAGCTGTGAGAATGCGGCAAACAGATAAATAGCTTTTGCACGAACGCGGAAAAGGGCTGTTATGGTTTCCATAGCATCCCTTTTCAAATGCTGTCTCAAAAGCATATGAGATCATGGCTTATAGGATTTATTCAGAAGAAAAACAGAGAATTTGTTAGAGGAGTTTCAGTTTTGACACAGATACATCAGTTTAGAAATAATGGATACAACATCGTGATGGATGTGAACTCAGGCTCCGTGCATGTGGTGGATGATCTGGTATATGATGCCATTGAAGCCATCTGCGCCCATGGGGGGAAGGAATATCAAAAGGAGAAGGTAAAATCCCTCCTGCTGGATCGCTATCCCGGGGAGGAGATTACAGCGGCCCTTACAGAAATTGATGAACTGATTGATGAAGGGCTTTTGTTTACAGAGGACACCTATCAAGATTATATCATAGATTTTAAAAAGAGAAAAACCGTTGTGAAGGCCCTGTGCCTTCACATTGCCCATGACTGCAACCTGGCCTGCCGCTACTGCTTTGCGGAGGAAGGGGAGTATCACGGACGCCGGGCCCTGATGAGCCTGGAGGTGGGAAAGAAGGCCTTGGATTTTTTGGTGGCAAACTCGGGAAACCGAATCCATCTGGAGGTGGATTTCTTCGGCGGAGAGCCTACCATGAACTGGGACGTGGTAAAGGAGCTGGTAAAATACGGCCGCTCCCTAGAGGAGCCATATAATAAGAAGTTTCGCTTTACCCTCACCACAAACGGCATTCTGTTAAACGATGAGATCATGGAGTTCTGCAATCGGGAGATGAGCAATGTGGTGCTCTCCCTGGATGGCAGGAGGGAGGTCAATGACCGGATGCGCCCCACCAGGAATGGGCATGGAAGCAGCTATGATATCATCGTCCCCAAATTCCAGAAGTTTGCCGAGAGCAGAAACCAGATGAATTACTATGTCAGGGGTACCTTTACCCATGAGAATCTGGACTTTGCATCGGATGCCCTGCATTTTGCGGATCTGGGCTTTACCCAGATGTCCATTGAGCCGGTGGTAGCTTCCCCGGAGGACCCTTACGCCATCCGGGAGGAGGATCTGCCCAAGATCTGCGAGGAATACGACCGCCTGGCCAGGGAGTATGTGAAGAGAAGAAAGGAAGGAAGGGGCTTTAACTTTTTCCACTTTATGATCGATTTAAACCAGGGCCCCTGCGTGGCAAAACGGCTTTCCGGCTGCGGCTCGGGAACGGAGTACCTGGCGGTGACCCCTTGGGGGGATTTGTATCCCTGCCATCAGTTTGTGGGGGATGAGGATTTCCTTCTGGGAAATGTGTATGAGGGCATCACCAGGCCGGAAATCAGCGATGAATTCAAGCTCTGCAATGTGTATGCAAAGGAAAAGTGCCGGGAGTGCTTCGCCCGTTTTTACTGCAGCGGCGGCTGTGCGGCAAATTCCTACAAGTTCCATCAAAGCATCAACGATGCCTATGATATTGGCTGCGTGATGCAGAAGAAGCGCATTGAGTGCGCCATCATGATTAAGGCGGCTCTGGCGGGTGAGGATACGCCCATGAGCCAGTGCGAGTCATGCCTTGGCTGTGATTAAGTACATGGCCGGGCGTGCAGGGAAAGAGAAAACGATGTATGAATTGATTACCACCGACGGCGCTGCCAAGAGGGGCGTCCTTCACACGGTTCACGGGGATATCCAGACGCCGGTGTTTATGAATGTGGGAACCGCGGCTGCCATCAAGGGGGCAGTGTCCACGGAGGATCTGTACCGGATCGGTACCCAGGTGGAGCTGTCAAATACCTACCACCTCCATGTCCGTCCGGGAGATCAGGTGGTGCGGGATCTGGGAGGCCTGCATCGGTTTATGAACTGGGACAGACCCATCCTGACTGATTCCGGCGGCTTTCAGGTGTTCTCTCTGACGGGACTTAGTAAGATTCGGGAGGAAGGGGTAACCTTCCAGTCCCATGTGGACGGGCGCCGGATCTTTATGGGGCCGGAGGAGAGTATGCAGATCCAGTCCAATCTGGCGTCCACCATCGCCATGGCCTTTGACGAATGTCCCCCGGCCCTGGCGGACAGAAGCTATATTGTTCCCAGCGTGGAGCGCACCACCAGATGGCTGTACCGCTGTAAGAGGGAGATGGACAGGCTCAATGGCCTTCCTGAAACCATCAATAAAAACCAGATGCTTTTTGGCATCAATCAGGGAGGAATCCTGCCGGATGTGAGAAAGGATCACGCCAGACAGATCGCGCAGCTGGATCTGGAGGGCTATGCCATCGGCGGGTTGGCGGTGGGAGAAACCCACCAGGAGATGTATCACATCATCGAGGAGGTGGTACCCCTTCTTCCAAAGGACAAGCCCACCTACCTGATGGGTGTGGGAACACCCGCCAATATTTTGGAGGCGGTGGATCGGGGGGTAGATTTCTTTGACTGCGTATACCCCAGCAGAAACGGCCGCCATGGGCATGTATATACCAACCATGGCCGCATGAACATGAAGAATGCCCGCTATGAGCGGGATTCCAGGCCCATTGATGAACAATGCGGCTGCCCCACCTGCCAGCGATACAGCAGGGCCTATATCCGCCACTTATTAAAGGCGGGAGAGATGCTGGGACTGCGGCTTTGCGTATTGCATAATCTGTATTTTTATAATACAATGATGGCTGAAATCCGGGAGGCTATTGAAGATCACTCCTATGCCGCCTATAAGGCAGAGAAGCTGGCGGGCTTTGCGGAGGGGACTCCCGAATAAAAAGATGCTGTATTTCAGCAGAAAGGAATAGAAAGTTTATGACAAATATGTTAATTGCCACAGAAACAGCAAGCGGAGGAAATCAGCTGATAACCATCATTCTGATGTATGTGGTAATCTTTGCGGCGCTGTATTTCTTCTTTATCAGACCCCAGAAGAAGCAGCAGAAGAAGACGGCCCAGATGCTTTCTGAGCTGGAGGTTGGGGACAGTGTGCTGACCTCCTCCGGCTTTTACGGGGTTGTGATTGATATCACAGATGACACGGTGATCGTGGAATTTGGCAACAACAAGAACTGCCGCATCCCGATGCAGAAGTCAGCCATTGTGGAGAGCGAGAAGGCTCAGGCAGAGTAGGAGTAAGAAGGCGCATGGGGCTACTGCATTGCTGCAGTAGCCTTTTGCGGGTTAAAAAAGGATATGGAGCGTATGCCTCCGCATAGAGTATAGGTGAAGAAATGATATGAGAAAGGCGAGGATTTACTGCTGGCACCCGTGGAAGAGCACAGGGAGAACTATTCTGGAGGCGATGTTTGGCCTGGGGCTGGCAGGAGCTTTCTGGTATTACAGAATTTACGCTGCGATGTTTGTGATGGGGGCGGCGCTTTTATTGCTGCTGCTTTACCAGCTGCGGTTTGTGGTGGTATCGGGGGAGGGCGTCAGCCAGCTTCACTGGTGCAGGATCGACTGCCGGATACCTTTAAAGGAGCTGGTCCGTATGGATACCAGGGCGGAGGGCAGGGACGTCATGGTCTGCCTCTACGGGGAGCAGGATATTCTGGAGCTGCCCTACAGAAGTAAGACCCTGGAGGGAATCCTTGGAGCCCTTGGGGTGGAGGAAGAGGTAAGGAAGCGTCTGCTGGCTTCCTCGGGTGAGGACTTTCGTCTTGACAGCGGGGGATACCGGGTGCTGAGGGAGACAGTATTTCTGGATGCGCTCTTTGGAAAAAAAGCCTTCGTTCACCGGGAGGTTTGCCAAAAAAGCTGCGCGCCGGCGCCTTTTCAAAAAACGTGCAGCATTGAAGGAGATTGAAACGTGAAGGAGATCTATCTGGACAACTCCGCAACCACCAAAGTCCACCCCCAGGTGCAGGAGCTCATGGTGCGGATCATGAATGAGGAATATGGAAACCCCTCCTCCATGCACAAAAAGGGCCTGGAGGCCGGGCACAGAATACAGGAGGCCAAACAGCGGATCGCAAAGACCCTCCATGTGCAGGAGCGGGAGCTGATCTTTACCTCCTGCGGCACGGAGGCGGATAATCTGGCCATCATTGGAGGAGCGCTGGCAAACCAGCGGGCAGGAAAGCACCTGATCACCAGCAGCATTGAGCACCCGGCGGTTCTTGAGTCCATGAAGGCGCTGACGGAGCTGGGATTTGAGGTGACATACCTTCCGGTGGATGAGAATGCCCGTATCCGCCTTGGCGACCTGGAGGCCGCCCTCAGACCGGATACGATCCTGGCGTCCATCATGTATGTAAACAATGAGGTGGGGTCTGTGATGCCCATTTCAGAGGCGGGAGCGCTGATTAAGAAGAAAAATCCCCGGACGCTGTTCCATGTGGACGCAGTACAGGCCTACGGGAAGCTCCCTGTTCGGCCAAAGACGGCTAAAATTGATCTCCTGACTGCCAGCGGCCATAAGATCCACGGGCCCAAGGGGGTGGGATTTCTGTATGTAAGGGATGGGGTCAGATTAAAGCCCCTGATGCCCGGCGGCGGCCAGCAGCGTGGAATGCGCTCCGGTACGGAAAATGTTCCGGGTATCGCGGGGCTGGGCCTGGCGGCGGAGCTGGCCTGCAAAAACCTTACAGAGGATATGGACAGGCTTTACGGATTGAAGGAGTATTTTGTACAGGAGATAAACCATATCCAGGGGGCGCATGTAAACGGTTTTGCCGGAAGGGACAGCGCGCCCCATGTGGTAAGCGTCAGCTTTGACGGGATTGACAGAAGCGAGGTGCTCCTTCACGGGCTGGAGGGAAGGGGGATCTATGTGTCCTCGGGCTCTGCCTGTGCCTCCAATCACCCTGCCATCAGCGCCACCCTTTTAGGAATGGGATTGAAGAGGGAATATCTGAACGCCACCCTGCGATTCAGCATGTCGGTGTTTACTACAAGGGAGGAGCTGGAGTACACAGCTTCAGCGCTTCGGGAGCTGCTGCTGACTTTAAGACGGTTTAGGAAAGGCTAAGGGAGAATATATGATGAAATTCAGAGTTTTTCTGATCAAATATGCGGAGATCGGTATAAAGGGAAAGAACCGGTTTCTCTTTGAGGACGCCCTGGTGAAGCAGATGCGCCGGGCCCTGAAAAATGTTGAGGGGGATCTGCGGGTCTACAAGCAGCCGGGAAGAATCTATGCGGAGGCCGCCGGGGACTGCGACACCGATGAGGTGACGGAGGCATTGAATAAGGTATTTGGAATCACCGCCATCTGCCCCATCCTGCAGCTGCCGGATGAGGGCTTTGAACACCTGGCCCGGGAGACGGTGCGCTATGTGGAGGAGATCTACGGTCAGGACTGCGCCCAGACTTTTAAGGTGAATGCCCGTCGGGCCAGAAAGAATTATCCCAAAACCTCCCAGCAGATTAATGAGGATTTGGGCGAGGTGATCTTAGACCATTTTCCGGGGATGCATGTGGATGTACACAAGCCGGATATCCTGCTCAATATCGAGATTCGGGAAAGCTTTATAAACCTGTACTCCATGGAGATACCGGGGCCCGGCGGCATGCCGGTGGGAACCAGCGGAAAGGCCATGCTGCTGCTGTCCGGCGGCATCGACAGCCCTGTCGCCGGCTATATGATCGCAAAGAGGGGGTGTAAGATCGACGCCACCTATTTCCATGCGCCGCCCTATACCAGTGAATGGGCGAAGCAGAAGGTAATCGATCTGGCAAAGATTGTGGCCAGGTATTCCGGGCCCATCAATCTGAACATTGTGAACTTTACGGATATCCAGATGTATATCTATGAGAAATGTCCCCATGAGGAGCTGACCATCATCATGCGCCGCTATATGATGCGTATTGCCCAGACGTTGGCGGAAAAAAGCGAATGTCTGGGACTCATTACCGGGGAGAGCATCGGGCAGGTGGCGTCCCAGACCATGGCCAGCATGATGGTCACCAATGAGGTGTGCGCCATGCCGGTTTACAGGCCCTGCGTGGGTCTGGACAAGCAGGAAATCGTGGAGCTGTCAGAAAAAATCGGCACCTTTGAGACCTCCATCCTGCCCTATGAGGACTGCTGCACCATCTTTGTGGCAAAGCATCCGGTCACCAAGCCCACGTTAAAGCATATCAGGCGCTCCGAGGTCCTGCTTTCGGAAAAGATCGATGAGCTGGTGCAGACGGCCTTGGATACGGTGGAGACAGTCTGGATTAAAGCGGAGGAATAAGAAAACAGAGTGAGGAAAACCTCACTCTGTAAGAGTTGTTCATATGTTTTGACGCCCCTGCCGCTTTTTCAATATCCGGCTTCTGCCGGAGATCAATCAGACAATATAGGGCTTCAAAGCCTCCATGATGGCTGATATATCTCCCTGCTCATGGATGTTTAAGTCGATGGGCTTGGAGAGATCCAGGCTGAAAATGCCCATGATGGATTTGGCGTCGATCACGTACCTGCCGGACACAAGGTCAAAATCTGTATCAAATTTGGTAAGGTCATTCACAAAGGATTTAACCTTATCGATGGAATTAAGAGAAATCTGTACTGTTTTCATGTAAAACACCTCCTAGGTTTTTCTGCTTTTATGAGCATGAAATAAGCTATCTTTATAGTAGCGATTCCCCGGAGAAAAGTCAAGTATAAACATGCGTTTTTAAGGAAAATCGAAAATGAGAGATGGAAAAAAGGCGGCTTTTCACAATCTGGGCTGCAAGGTAAATTTCTATGAGACGGAGGCCATGCTGGAGGCGTTAAAAAGGGCGGGATACGAAATCGTTCCCTTTGAGGAGCCGGCAGATGTATATATTGTCAATACCTGTTCTGTAACCAACATTGCCGACCGTAAGTCCAGACAAATGCTGCACCGTGCAAAAAAGCAAAATCCGGATGGGGTGGTGGTGGCTGTGGGCTGCTATGTTCAGGCTCAGGGTCAGGAGATATTAAAGGATTCCTGCGTGGATATCGCCATAGGCAACGATAAAAAATCAAAGCTTCCGGAAATTCTTTCAGAATATTTTGCGGGACACGGGGAATGCTTTGTGTACACAGATATTGGAAAATCCCACAGCTATGAACATGCCTACATCCGGGAGGCAGGCGCTCATACCAGAGCCTATGTAAAGGTTCAGGATGGCTGCAACCAGTTCTGCACCTACTGCATCATTCCCTACACCAGAGGACGAATCAGGAGCAGGGAGCTATCGGAGACTCTGGAGGAGGTCAGGGCGCTGGCGGCAGGCGGGGTGAGAGAGGTGGTGCTGACGGGAATCCATCTGAGCTCCTATGGCTTGGAAAAGCTTCGGAGAAGCGGGGACTATGGCGGCCAGACCTTTGCCGCAAACTATCTGCTGGAGCTCATTGAGGCCGCGGCAAAAATTCCCGGCATCAGCCGGATTCGTCTGGGATCTCTGGAGCCCCGTATTATCACGGAGGAGTTTGCAGCGGCCCTGGCAGAGATTCCTCAGATCTGTCCCCACTTTCACCTGTCCCTGCAAAGCGGCTGCGACAGCGTTTTAAAGCGGATGAACCGCCGTTATACCGCAGAGGAATATGGGGAAAAATGTGAGATTTTGCGCCGGGCTTTTCCAAATCCGGCCATTACCACGGATGTGATTGTGGGTTTTCCCGGGGAGACCGATGAGGAATTTGAAGCTACATACGATTATCTTTTAAAGCGCAGGCTTTATGAAATGCACATTTTTAAATATTCCGAGAGGAGGGGGACTGCAGCTGCATCCATGCCGGGTCAGATTCCGGAGAGCGTGAAGGCTGTGCGCAGCGCCAGACTGCTGCGGCTGTCTCAGGAGCTTTCCGCGGAATACAGAAGAAGCCTTACAGGACATAGGGCGGAGGTTTTGTGGGAGGAGCCTCAGGAGCTTCTGGGAGATATGTATCTCACCGGATATACAAAGGAATATGTTCGGACGGCCATGCTGCTGTCCGGGGACAGGACCGCCGCCGGGGAAATTGCAAGGGGCAGGCTCATGAAGCCTCTGACAGATGAGATCATGCTTTTTGAGCCGGAGTGAGGTGTTTTCCAAAAAATTCCTAAAGCACTTGAAACTATGGTAAAAATGTATTAGAATAAACTATTAGGACAACTGTGCAGACAAAAAGAAAGCTTTGGAGGCGGAAATGGCGGAGATGAAGCATACCCAGTATTTTAAGGTGCAGGCAGAAAAGGAGCTGCAGGTGGCGGATATCCTTGAACGGGTATATCTTGCTCTTGTAGATAAGGGATATAATCCGGTGAGCCAGATTGTGGGCTACATCATGTCCGGAGATCCCACCTATATTACCAGCCATAACGGGGCCAGAAGCCTGATCATGAAAGCGGAGCGGGACGAGATTCTGGAGGAGCTTTTGCAGCACTATATTGATGTGAAGCTCAAGCCCGGAAAGGGTCAGGAGTAGGTCATGAGCATTATGGGGCTGGACTACGGCAGTACCACCGTGGGCGTGGCTGTAACGGATGCCCTTGGCATGACCGTTTTGCCGCTGGAAACCATTGTCAGAAAAGAGGAGAACAAGCTCAGGAGAACCTGTGCCCGGATAGAGGAGCTGATTCGTGAACGGGGAGTCACGGAGTTGGTTCTGGGATGCCCATATCACATGGATGGTACAGAGGGCGAACGGGTGATAAAAACCCGGGAATTTGCCGCCATGCTGGGGCGCAGGACCGGTTTGCCCATCCATATGGTTGACGAGCGCCTGACTACGGTGGAGGCGGATGAGATTCTGGCAGAAAACGGAATAGAAAAAAGCAGGAGAAAGGAATATATCGATCAGGTGGCCGCAGTGCTGATTCTGGAGGACTATCTTGGCCATAGGAACTGATTATATCATAGCCGGGCTATGCGTCCAAGGGCCCATATTCCCGGCGTGATATAGGGATGTAAAGGTGCGGATATGCTGGAAAAAATCACTTTCCTGGACGATGAGAACCAGGAGGCAGAGCTTTATGTTCTGGAGGAAACACGGGTAGGGGGCATAAACTACATTCTGGTTTCCGAGACTGACGATGAGGACGGAGTCTGCTATATTTTCAGGGAAACTGAGGTATCAGAGGCGGATGAGGTCAGCTATGAGCCGGTAGAGGATGATCGTGAGCTGGAGTATATCGGCAAAATATTTCAGGAGCTGATGGATGAGGAGGATACACCGGAGAAATAGTAAGAAAAGTGCGCTTTGCGCAGGAAATATAATGGAGGTTTAATTTGGATTATAAGAAAAAAAGGAACGGACTTAGGATCATTCCACTGGGCGGATTGGAGTCCATTGGGATGAACATCACTGCCTTCGAGTATGGAGACAGTATTATTGTTGTGGACTGCGGCCTGTCCTTCCCCACGGAGGACATGCTGGGGATTGACCTGGTGATTCCGGATATCACCTACTTAAAACAGAACGCGAATAAAGTAAAGGGTATTTTCATAACCCATGGACATGAGGATCATATCGGAGCTCTCCCCTATGTGCTCCAGGATCTGAATGTGCCGGTGTATGCCACCAGGCTTACCATCGCCCTTATCGAGCATAAGCTGGTGGAGCATGAGATGCTGGATGTGGTGGAACGCCATGTGGTATCCTACGGGGAGAACATCAGCCTGGGATGCTTTAAGGTTGAATTTATCAGAACGAACCACAGTATCGCGGATGCGGCGGCCCTGGCCATTTTTACCCCGGTGGGCACGGTGATCCACACAGGGGACTTCAAGATTGATTACACACCGGTTTTTGGAGATGTGGTAGACCTGCAGCGCTTTGGCGAGCTGGGAAAGAAGGGCGTTTTGGCGCTGCTTTGCGACAGCACCAATGCCACCAAGGCTGGCTTTACCATGTCGGAGCGGACGGTGGGAGCAACCTTTGACAATCTCTTTGCGGAGAATATGAACCACAGAATCATTGTTGCCACCTTTGCCTCCAATGTGGACCGGGTGCAGCAGATTATAGACTCTGCCTACAAATATGGCAGGAAGGTGGTTATCGAGGGGCGCAGCATGGTGACCGTCATCAGCATTGCCTCGGAGCTTGGATATATCAACATCCCAGAGGGCACCCTCATTGACATCGAAAACCTCAAAAATTATCCCGATGAAAAGACGGTTCTCATCACCACGGGAAGCCAGGGAGAGTCCATGGCTGCCCTGTCCAGAATGGCTTCAAGCATTCACAAGAAGGTGACCATCAAGCCCGGGGATGTGATTATTTTGAGCTCCAACCCTATACCTGGCAATGAGAAGGCTGTCTCCAGGGTTATCAATGAACTGACCATGAAGGGCGCCAAGGTGATCTATCAGGATACCCATGTGTCCGGTCACGCCTGCCAGGAGGAGATCAAGCTGATGTATGCGCTGCTTCGTCCCAAATATGCGGTGCCGGTTCACGGCGAGTACCGCCACAGAAAGGCCCAGGCAGATCTGGCAATTGCCATGGAGATTCCCAAGGAGCATGTTTTTATGCTTCAGTCCGGCGATGTACTCCGGTTTGACAAGGATTCTGCCCAGGTTGTGGATCAGGTGACCCATGGGGATGTGCTGGTGGACGGCCTAGGCGTGGGAGATGTGGGAAACATTGTTCTGCGGGACAGGCAGAATCTTGCCCGGGATGGCATCATTATCGTGGTGCTCACCCTGGAGCGGTATACCAACCAGCTTTTGGCGGGACCCGATATTGTGTCCAGAGGCTTCGTCTACGTGCGTGAGTCTGAGAATCTCATGGAGGAAGCCCGTATCATTGTTCAGAATGCGGTGGAGGACTGCACCAGCAGAAATGTGTCTGACTGGGGCCGTATCAAAAATTGTATCAAGGATGATCTGGGGGATTTTCTGTGGAAGCGCATCAAGCGCAACCCCATGATCCTGCCTATCATCATGGAAGTATAGCGTGATATCAGGGGTCAAAATACCTTTTGACCCCAACATCATAGCGTGAGAGAAGGCAAAAGGGATGAGTAAAAAAGGAACCATTGCCAAACAGAATACAAAGCACAGAATCTCCCAGGAGAAGCTCCATGGCATGACTCTGAGGCTGGTCAGCAACGCTTTGTGGATTCTTCTTGCGGCGTTGGCTCTGTTTGTCGGTATCATTGGCGCACAGCAGATGTACAGCTTCGGCTATAGAGTGTTTCAGCGGGAAGAGCGTCAGGTGGAGTCCAGACAGCTGGAAATCATCATTGGCGAGGATGCGGATACACTCTCGGTGGGAAGACAGCTTGAAAAAAACGGAATTATCGAAGATGCGTATGTTTTCTGGGTTCAAAGTATAATTTTTAGCCTGGAAGTTAAACCCGGAACCTATGTTATAGATGTGAAAAATTCATCCAGAGAGCTGCTGGAAATATTCAATAGAGGACCGGAGAGCGGTGCATGAATATCAATGAGAACCGGTTTGCAGTTTTTCTGCAGTCCATAAAGAGAAAAGAGGATGAATTTCTGACAGGTCTTCGCCGGGAGGCGGAAGATGGGCAGGTTCCCATTATCCGTCAGGAGATGGAGGAGCTTTTGCTTTTCCTATTGGAACTGCTGGCGCCGGAGCATGTGCTGGAAATCGGCACGGCAGTGGGGTATTCCGCCATATTGATGGCAAAGGCTCTGCCGGCAAATTCCCATGTCACAACCATCGAAAATTACGAAAAGCGTATTGAGAAGGCAAGGGAAAATTTTTCCAGCAGCGGACTTTCCTCCCGCATCACTCTTTTGGAGGGAGACGCTGGCCTTTTTCTTCCTCAGCTGTCAGGGCCCTATGATTTGATTTTTATGGACGCGGCAAAGGCGCAGTATATCACCTGGCTGCCGGAGGTTTTGCGGCTGCTGGCGCCGGGAGGCGTGCTGGTGACAGACAATGTGCTCCAGGAGGGGGATATTCTGGAATCCCGTTTTGCTGTTACCAGGAGAAACAGGACAATCCATGCCCGGATTCGGGATTATCTGTATGCGCTTTATAATACGGAAGGGCTTACCACCGCCATTTTAAATGTGGGGGACGGGGCGGCTCTCTCTTTTAAGGAAAGACAATGATGAGAAAACCTGAATTATTACTTCCCGCCAGCTGCCTGGAGGTGTTAAAGACGGCGGTCAGATACGGGGCAGACGCGGTCTATATTGGCGGCGAAGCCTTCGGCCTTCGGGCAGGAGCCAAAAATTTTACTCACTCCGATATGGAGGAGGGAATTCAATACGCTCACGAACGGGGGGTCAGGGTTTATGTGACAGCCAATATTCTGGCCCATAACGACGACCTTCCCGGAGTCAGGGCCTACTTTAATGAGCTGAAGGAGATGGGGCCGGATGCGCTGATCATCTCTGATCCCGGGGTGTTTATGATTGCCAGGGAGGTTTTGCCTGACATGGATATCCATATTTCCACCCAGGCAAACAATACCAACTACAACACCTTCCTGTTCTGGCAGCGGCAGGGGGCAAAAAGGGTCGTGACCGCCAGGGAGCTGTCTCTGGCAGAAATCAGGCAGATACGGGAGAAAATACCCCGGGATTTTGAGATAGAGACCTTTGTACATGGTGCCATGTGTATCTCCTACTCCGGCAGATGCCTTTTAAGCGCCTTCATGACCGGCAGGGATGCAAACCAGGGCGCCTGCACACACCCCTGCCGCTGGAAATATGCGCTGATGGAGGAAAAACGTCCCGGAGAATATTTTCCTGTGGAGGAGAATGAGCGGGGAACCTATATTTTTAATTCCAAGGATTTGTGCATGGTGGAGCATATACCGGAGCTGATGGAAGCGGGAATTGACAGCTTCAAGGTGGAGGGCCGCATGAAGACGGCGCTCTATGTGGCCACGGTGGCCAGGGTGTACCGTCAGGCCATCGACGATTACATGAAGGATCCGGCTCTTTACGAGAATAATCTTCCCTGGTACCGGGAGGAAATCCGCAAGGGAACCTACAGGGAGTATACCACCGGCTTTTTCTTTGGAAAGCCGGATCATGACGCCCAGATTTATGACAATAATACCTATATCAAGAATTACACTTATCTGGGGATGGTACAGGGCCAGGACGAGCACGGGCTTTACGTGATAGAGCAAAAGAACAAGTTCTGCGTGGGCGACGTCATCGAGATCATGAAGCAGGATGGGCGAACCTTAAGGGCTCCGGTTTTAGCCATGGCAGATGAGGATGGAAATCCTATGGACAGCTGCCCCCATCCAAGACAGATGATTCATGTGAACCTTAATTCTCAGGCAGAGGAGGGGGATATCCTTCGTATGCCTGACCAAGAAAAATAAAATTAAAGCCGCGGTTGCTTTGCGGCGGGGAGGGACTATGAGTTTTGTTATACCAGAAGAATATGAGCTGGTTAAGGAGCAGGCTCTGCCGGAGATCCAGTCTGCGGGCTATCTTTTAACCCATAAAAAGACGGGGGCCAGGGTGCTCTGTGTGGAAAATGGGGATGACAACAAGGTGTTTTCCATTGGCTTTCGCACCACACCCCAGGACAGCACCGGCGTGGCTCATATTATTGAGCATACGGTGCTGTGCGGTTCTGATAAGTATCCCGCAAAGGATCCCTTTGTGGAGCTGGTAAAGGGCTCTTTAAATACCTTTCTGAATGCCATGACTTATCCGGATAAAACCGTCTATCCCCTGGCAAGCTGCAATATCCAGGATTTTAAGAATCTGATGAGCGTTTATATGGACGCGGTATTTCATCCCAACATTTACAAAAACCCCATGCTTTTTGAGCAGGAGGGATGGCATTACGAGATGGAGGATGAGAACGCCCCTCTGACCTATAACGGCGTGGTGTATAACGAGATGAAGGGCGCCTACTCCTCTCCCGACAGCGTGCTGAATGAAGAGATTATGAAGGCCCTGTATCCGGACAATGCCTACGCGCAGGATTCCGGCGGCTATCCTGTGGATATTCCCAACCTGACATATGAGCAGTTTATAGAGTTTCATAAGACCTATTATCATCCCTCAAACAGCTTCATCTATCTCTATGGAGACATGGACATGGAGGAGCGCCTGCGCTGGATGGATCAGGAGTATCTGCGCCGCTATGACGCCATAGAAATTCACTCCATGGTGGAGCTGCAAAAGCCCTTTGACCAGGTAAGGAATACTTCCGCATTCTACAGCATCGGCCAGGATGAGAGCGAGGAGAACAATGCCTATCTTGCATGGACCAGGTCTGTGGGGACAGGTTTTGATATGGTGGAGGATATGGCCTACGCCCTTCTGGAATATGTGCTCCTGGAGGCTCCCGGCGCGCCGGTCAAGCAGGCGCTTGTTGACGCGGGGATTGGCGCGGATGTATATGGATATTACGATGACCACGCCCGCCAGCCCTACTTTGTGATCACCGCGAAGGGGGCGGATGTCTCCCAGGCGGAGCAGTTTACGAATATTATTCACTCCACCCTTGAAGGTCTTGTAAAGGAGGGGATTTCTAAAAAGTCCCTGCTGGCAGGGCTGAACAATATGGAGTTCCGGGCGAAGGAGGCGGATTTTGGGTATTATCCCAAGGGCCTGATGTATGGTCTGGACTGTCTGTGCCGCTGGCTTTATGACGATGGCGCGGCATTTGAAACCATGGCCTTCCAGCAGACCTATGACGCGCTGCGAAAGGCTGTAGACACAAGGTATTTTGAGGAGCTGATTCAGAAGAAATTCCTGGACAATACCCATGGAGCAAACATTGTGCTGGCGCCGAAGCGGGGCTACAGTCAGGAGATGGAGAAAATCCTTTCGGAGAAGCTTTCTGCCATCAGGGACAGCCTGTCCTTGGAGGAGAGAGCCCGGATTGTGGAGCACACAAAGGCTTTAAAGGCCTTTCAGGATACGCCCTCCACAAAGGAGGAGCTGGAGATGATTCCCATGCTTTCCGTATCAGATGTGGAGAAGAAAACAGCTCCCTTATATATTAAAGAAAAGAGTATTGAAGGCGTACCTGCAGTTCACCATGACCTTTTTTCCGGCGGCATTTCCTATATCAACCTGGAATTCGACGGCCATGGGCTTACTGGGGAGGATATGAGCTATGCATCCCTTTTGCAGACATTTCTGGGCAATGTAAGCACGGAGCATTACAGCTACAAGGATTTAGGGGATGAGGTGATGATCAAGACCGGAGGAATCGTCCCTTCATTAAATATCCTGACAAATAAGGAGGATAAAAGCGTCGTAAAGCTGGAGATGGCCTTAAAGGTTCTGCCAGCACAGCTCTCAGAGGGTCTGGAGCTGCTGGAGGAGATCATGCTTCGCTCTGACTTTACAGATCAGAAGCGTATCCGGGAGCTGGTTTCCCAGGCAAAGGCCCGGATGAGCACCCTGATTATGGAGCGGGGCGATATCATTGCCTCCACCCGCGCCTGCAGCTACTATGCGGAGGACGCCTGTCTGGCGGATTTAAAGGGCGGCGTGGCCTTTTATCAGTTCCTGGAGGAGCTGGACGGACACTTTGAGGAGCGCGCAGAGGAGCTGACAGCCCGTTTGCAGGAGGTTTCCTCCAAGCTTTTTTCCAGAAGAAACCTGCTTGTGAGCTTTACCGGTGAGGAAAAGGATTACCAGGATTTTGCGAAAGCATCAAAAGCGCTTTTTGCAGCCCTTCCCGATGTGGAGGTGGCGGAACTGCCCTGGAATGTGACCCTTAAGAAAAAGAACGAGGGCTTTAAGACTGCATCCCAGGTCAGCTATGTGGCCCGCTGCGGCAACTACAGGCTTGCGGATCCGGCTCTGAAATTTACCGGAGCATTCAGAGTTTTAAAGGTGTGGATGAGCTATGAATATCTGTGGGTGAATATCCGTGTGAAGGGCGGAGCCTACGGCTGCGCCGCCCAGTTCCTGAAGAAGGGGGATGTGCGCATGTCCTCCTACAGAGATCCCAAGTGCGGGGCTACCAGCCAGGTATTCTTAGACGCTGCAAAGGCCGTTGAGGGCCTGGAGCTGTCTGACAGAGATCTCACAAAGTATATTTTGGGAGCCATCAACGAGCTTGACACACCCCTGACTCCTGCCAAGAAGGGCGCAGCCTCCCTGACAGCTTATCTGACTGGCATCACAGAGGAGGATATGCAGGAAACCAGAGATCAGGTGCTGAACACGACAGTGGAGGATCTCCGGGCTCTTGCGCCGTACCTGAGACGAGCGATGGAGCAGGACTATATCTGCGCCGTGGGCAATGCATCCCAGCTCGAGGCGGACAAGGATATTTTTGACACGGTGACAAATATATTTCACTAAGAGCTAGCGAGAGACCTGTTTCACCACAGAAGCGGGGAATAAGAATATGGAAGAAATGAAAAAATCCGGCTTTGCAACCCTGATCGGAAGGCCCAATGTGGGAAAATCTACCCTGATGAATCATCTCATTGGCCAGAAAATAGCCATCACCTCCAATAAGCCTCAGACCACCAGAAAGCGGATTCAGACGGTCTACACAGACGAGCGGGGACAGGTTATTTTCCTGGATACTCCCGGTATGCACAGGGCAAAAAGCAAGCTGGGGGAATATATGGTGGGGGTGGCAAACAAAACCCTGGGAGAGGTGGATGTAATCCTGTGGCTGGTGGAGCCTGAAAAATATATCGGCCCCGTGGACAGGGAGATTGCCGAAAGGCTTGCCGCCCAAAAAACGCCGGTGATACTCATCATCAATAAAATGGACACGGTTCCAAGGGAACGCCTGGGGGAGGTGATCAGCGCCTATGAGCAGGTGGAACATTTTGATGAAATCATAGCGGTTTCTGCACTGCGGGCAACCAATGTGCCCAGGGTGATGGATGCGGTCTTTAAATACCTTCCCTATGGCCCCATGTATTATGATGAGGAAACGGTGACGGAGCAGCCTGTCAGGGAGATTGTGGCGGAGATCATCAGGGAGAAGGCGCTGCGCCTTCTCTCTGACGAGATCCCTCATGGAATCGCCGTGGAAATTGAAAGCATGAAGGAGCGAAAAAACGGTCTGTACGACGTGGAGGCTGTAATTATCTGTGAGAGAGAATCCCATAAGGGAATCATTATCGGAAAGGGGGGCCAGATGCTGAAGAAGATCGGCACCCAGGCCCGGATTGATTCCGAGGAGATGCTTGGGGCAAAGATCAATCTGAAGCTCTTTGTAAAG
>CALWLH010000006.1 GCA_944381475.1 uncultured Lachnospiraceae bacterium
CCTTTTTAGAAAAATCCAAAAAACTGCTAAAATGAACCGGTGAACATCTAACGACACCGGTGAACTTGGACGAACACGGAGCGACTCGGAATATGAAAAATGCCTGACGGATAGCGACTTTCCTGTACATAGGTGAACACAGATGACAAATGTTCAATGGTTCTCCTAAGCGGTAGGTCGGGTGTTCGAATCACCTCGGGAACGCCAGAAAGCAATCGCTGCAGACCCTTTCGGGGCTGCAGCGTTTTTTAACGATATATCCCTTTTCTTCTCCGGAAGGCCCCATACTCCGGGGACTTTCTTCTTAATTGGCTTACAGCTGCTTTAAGCTCCCTGACTACAAAATCCGCCTGCTGTCCGGTAATATCCTCCGAGAGGGTGATGCGCAGCGCGGAATACGCCTCCTGGGGGCTTCTTCCGATGGCCAGGAGCACATGGGAGGGATCCGGAGAACCTGTAGAGCAGGCGGAGCCGCCGGATACGCAGATGCCCTCTTCATCCAGCAAAATAAGGAGGGCCTCCCCCTGGAGGAAGCGGAAGCAGAAGCTGATATTGTTTGGCAGCCGTCTGCCGGGATCCCCGTTTAAAAGAACAAAGGGAATTTCCCTCTGAATACGCCGAATCATGTAATTTCTGATTTCCATTTCCCTGGCTGCCCGGGCCTGCATGGTCTTTCCTGCAAGCGCCGCAGCCGCGCCAAAGCCCACAATTCCGGGAACATTGTAGGTGCCGGCCCGCAGCCCCCGCTCCTGGGAGCCCCCGTGAATCATGGAGCCCAGCTTCACATCCCTTCGGATATATAGCATCCCCACCCCCTTGGGGCCGTTCAGCTTGTGGCCGCTGGCGCTGAGCAGATCAATGTTATCATTTTTGACATTGATGGGGATATGTCCATAGGCCTGCACCGCATCGGTGTGAAAAGGAATCCCTCTGGAATGGGCCAGCCTGCCAATTTCCCTGATGGGCTGCAAGGTCCCGATCTCGTTGTTGGCGGCCATCACCGATATAAGAATCGTGTCCGGCCGGATGGCCCGCTCCAGCGCCTCCAGGCTCACTCTTCCCCAGGCATCCACCTCCAGATAGGTCACCTCTGCCCCCTGGCCCTCCAGATACCGGCAGGTGTTCAGAATGGCATGGTGCTCAATCCTAGTGGTGATGATGTGATTTCCCCTGTCCCGGAGGCTCTCCGCCACGGCCTTTAACGCCCAGTTGTCGGACTCGCTGCCGCCGGAGGTGAAATAAATCTCATCATCCTCTGCCCCGATCAAGGCTGCCGCCCGGTGTCTGGCTTTTTCCACCGCCTCCCGGCTAACCTGCGCAAGCTGGTAAGCGCTGGAGGGATTCCCAAAATACTCCGTCATATATGGCATCATGGCCGTAAGCACCTCCGGCTTCATGGGGGTGGTGGCCGCATTGTCCAGGTAAATCATTTTCCTGCACCCTTTGCCTGTGCTTTCTTTATAGTATGTGGGTTCATGCAAAGGTGTGAAGGACTTTTACCAGGAGATCACCTCATGCCCATCCTCCGTCACCAGCACCTGGATCTCCCACTGTGCCGAGGGTTTTCCGTCGGCGGTTCTGACAGTCCAGCCGTTCTGGGCATCGGTCTGTATACGCCAGGTGCCCATATTGATCATGGGCTCAATGGTAAAGATCATGCCGGGTACCAGAAGCATCTGGGTCTTGGGCTTTCCAATATATCCCACCCAGGGATCCTCATGGAATTCCAGGCCGCAGCCGTGGCCGCCGATCTCCCGCACCACCTGGTATCCGTTTTCGGTGGCATGCTTGTTTACCGCATAGGCCATATCCCCCAGAAAGCTCCAGGGCTTCACCTGCTCCAAGCCCAGCTCCACGCACTCCTTGGTTACCCGCACCAGGCGCTTTTTCTCCTCATCCACAGTTCCCATGAGAAACATCCGGGAGGAATCGGAAAAATAGCCATCCAGGATGGTGGAGCAGTCCACGTTCACAATGTCGCCCTCCTTCAAAAGGATATCCGGGCTGGGAATGCCATGACAAACCTCCTCGTTGATGGAGGTGCAGACGCTCTTGGGATACCCCTCGTAGTTTAAGGGCGCGGGGATGCCCCCCATCTCGGTGGTCTTTTCATAAACCATCCGGTCGATCTCCTCCGTGCTCATTCCCACACAGATATGCTCCGCTACATAGTCCAGCACCGCCACGTTGATTTTTGCGCTCTCCCGGATCTTTTGAATCTGCTCCGGGTTCTTGATCATCTTGTGGCTGGGCACCTGGTGACCCATAAAAGCGTACTTTTTGATTTTTGCGTCAAATGCCTCGTGGCATACCTTATACTTTTTTCCGCTGCCGCACCAGCAGGGATCGTTTCTTCCTATTTTAATCGACATTTCCATTACCCGCCCCGGTTTTCCGGAGTTTTCCCTTCATTTTTTTACCATACCGCCTGGCTGCGCTCCTATAGCCTCATCAGATCATTCCGCTGGCAAACATGTAGGCCACGATCTGGGCCCTGGAGCTGAAATCCTCCGTCTCCAAAAGCGCCTCTACCTGCCTGCGGCTGTAGAAGGCCGCCTGTATCTCCTCGTTGGGGGAGGTGTGATCCGACAGCTCCCCCTCCGCCTCCACAAAGACAATGCTGTTTTTTATGTCGGAAAGGCCAACCGCTGCGTAGGAAGGGCGAAGCTGTTTTTCAATTCTCGTGAGCTTCAGGCCCGTCTCCTCGTAGAGCTCCCGGCGCACAGTATCCTCCATGGTCTCCCCCGGCTCCATCATGCCGGCGCAGAGGTTGTACACCTGCCGGTTCACCGCCATGCGAAACTCCCGAAGAAGCAGCAGCTCCTCCCTTCTTCGCACCACGATGGAGAGCCCGCTTACCCGCTGCCCCAGCTCCTGGGGCGAGGAGAGGCTGCTGTGGCTGACGATCTCAAACTTCTTTTCCTTCCCCTGCCGGTTTTCATAGGTCAGCTCGTAGTTTTTCAGGTATTTTCCATTCCGAACCTGTTCCATTTTTAAAAGCTTCATGATTATACCGTCCTTTATCCGGTTTAACCCTCCATGGGTACGCCATACCGGAAATTTTGAACATCCGCCCATGCAGCGTGTTTTCCGCAGCGGATGGGATTCACCAACTATTTATTTTACATAATCCTCCCGAAAATGCAAGTGGGGGAAATGAAGGATTTTTTTTTAAACCTGGCTTTCACTGCAAATTTTCCCCTTGTTTTTTTTCTCTGTTTGTGATAAACTATGTTCGTTCGCAGATGTAGTATATCGGTAGTACCTCAGCTTCCCAAGCTGATGAGGCGGGTTCGACTCCCGTCATCTGCTCTCACAGAGGAAACCCCCATTTTACCGGCGTTTGGCGCAGGTGCCGGTAAAATGGGGGTTTTGTTCTATTTTTCTTTTTTCTCATACTTAAATCTTTGCCACAAAGCCGTCAGCTTCTCCCAGCCATACATGGCCACGAAGGCCACGATAAAGCTTAAGATTACCGCCGCCACGATATAATACCAGAGCAGCTTCACCTTCGTATACTGGCAGTACACGATCATGGACAGTACAGACAGCGTTATGGACAGCAGAAGCACCTGCACATCTGTGGGAATCTTTTTTAGGATGCTTAAATTTTTGGTCACTTCCGTGATGATGGACACCATAAAGGCCAGCACCCCGATCACCACCAGCAGCCAGGTAATGCCGGAAAGAATTGTCTCCATATATGATACCCCCTTATATTGAAATCCTGGTTCTTCTATATAAAAGGTATGCGCAAGCTTCCGCAGCGTGCCTGCGTTCCGGCCCTTCAGCCTATTTTCTTTACCGGTCCGCCCTCAAATAGCCTCTCCAGCCTATGGGTTCGCACAAAGCCCCTTGCTATTATCCCCAAACGTGCTATAATGCTTTACAACTCCCATTTTATACCCATGGGAAAACAATTGAACCATCAGAATGATATATATGGAGGGTGAACATGAAAACCGGTCTTGTCCTGGAAGGCGGCGCCATGCGGGGAATCTACACCGCAGGGGTGCTGGATGTGCTTTATGAAAATAATATTTTTACAGACGGAGTGGCGGGGGTTTCCGCCGGCTCCATCCATGCCTGCTCCTATCTGTCCAGCCAGCCCGGCAGGAGCATCCGCTACTATATGAAATACAGCCGGGACTGGCGCTTTATCAGCTTCCGCTCCCTCTTTCTAACCGGGGATCTGGTGAACGAGGAATTCTGTTACCACACCATTCCTGAGCTCTTGGACCCCTTTGACAATGACACCTTTGAAAAAAACATCCAGGGTATCGACTTTTATGCGGTGGCCAGCGACCTGGAGACGGGAAAGGCGGTGTATCAGCCCATCACCACCCTGCGGGGGGAAGCCGTCAACCGGATCAAGGCCTCCGCCTCCATGCCCCTGGTTTCCCGGATTGTAAAAATCGACGGGCAAAAGCTCCTGGACGGCGGCGTCTGCGACAGCATTCCCCTGAAGGCCATGGAGGATATGGGCTATGGAAAAAATATCGTGGTTCTGACCCAGCCGGCAGATTATGAGAAAAAGCCCGCAAAGATGGGCCTGGCAAAGCGCATGTACAGGGACTATCCTCTGTTTTTGGAGGCCATGGCCAGCAGACACACCCATTACAACGAAACCCTGAAATATGTGGCAGCCAGCGTGGAGGCAAAAAAGGCGCTGGTGATTCAGCCAAGCCGGGACCTCCACATCGGGCGCATGGAGCATGATAAGGGCCGGATCAAGGCACAGTACGAGCTTGGAAGGCAGGATGCCCTGAAAAAACTGGAAGAGGTTCGGGAATTTTTAAAGGAATCCTGATAATTTCCGCTCAAAATCCCAGCATCATTCCACAGCTTTTCCTCACTATATCGAGTAAGGGAAAAGAGCTGGTAAAATGCGTAGGCGTACACATTTTACCAGCTCCTGATTTTGCAGCTTTATCCAGCGCCGGCGCTGCCCTACGCCAGCAAAAACCGTTCTTTATCATATGTATCCGCGCCATTTACTCGGTTTCTGTAATAGTATAAGCCTTCACCGGCGTCACAGAGGGATCCTCCTCCACCCAGGAGGTGCCGTCAAACCAGATCCTCCCATCGGAGCACTCATAGTACAGATAGCTTACCGTAAACGCGGCGTGGCGCTCCTCAACAGTAGAAGCTGCCTCCAGCGCAGAGGCGTCCCCGGCAGTGCCGATAACAATGCTGGTGTAGGGAACGTCCGCCATAGCGACAATCTCATTTTTCTGAGTATCCGTCATGTTTCCGTCAAAATCCTTTGCATATAGGCTGGACATCTCCACCTGCGCGGCGGTGAGAACACTCTTGGCATTTAACAGCACCTGCTTCTCCTTAGCCTTGTCTATGTAGCCCAACAGTGCCGGAGTCAGAATAGCCGCCAGAATGGCCAGAATAACCATAACAACAATGAGCTCAACCAGTGTAAATCCCTTCTTGTCAGAAGCCTTCCATTTCTTCATAATATCTCTCCCGTTTCCTTCGATTTATTTCTTTCCTGGCGGACCTTTGCCCGGCTCTCTTTTGTTCGATTTCATCTTTAATCATTTATATCACAAACCGGCTGGTTTGTCTACCTGTGCCCCAGAGGAGGGTCTTACGCCCGTCATACAAGGTCAATCGTAATAGGCCACCTTCGCCAGCTCCTCCATGGAGGTGACGCCCTGCTCCACCAGCTCCAGAGCGCCGGCTTTCAAGGTCCTCATCCCCAGCTTTTGCACCCCGAAGTCCTTCAGCTGCTCCGTCACGGCTCCCGCCGCAATCATCTCCCGCACCGGCTTTGTCACCGGCAGAATCTCGTGGACGGCAATCCGCCCCTTATAGCCTGTGCCGCTGCACTGCCTGCAGCCCACGGGACGCTTGACCTTCAAAAACCGCTTTCCCGCAAGCATTTCCTCCTCCCGGGTCATTTCATCCCACCGTCCGCAGAAGGGACAGACCTTTCTCACCAGCCGCTGGGCGATAATCCCCACCAGGGAGCTGGCGGCCATATAGGGCTCCACCCCCATATCCGTAAGACGCACCACCGCTGAGGCTGCGTCATTGGTGTGGAGGGTGGAGAATACCAGATGCCCCGTAATGGCCGCCCGTACGGATATGGAGGCCGTTTCTGAATCCCTGGTCTCCCCCACCATGATGATGTCCGGATCCTGGCGCAGAATCGCCCGCAGCCCCTTCTCAAAGGTCAGCCCCGCCTGAGGATTCACCTGCATCTGGTTAAGCCTTGGCAGATTTTTCTCCACCGGGTCCTCGATGGTGGCGATATTGACGCTGCGCTTTGACAGCTTCTCTAAAATCATGTACAGGGTTGTGGATTTACCGGAGCCCGTAGGGCCCGTCACATAGATGATGCCGTTTGGGGACTGGAGCATACGCTTTACCAGGTCATAGTGGTACTCATCCATTCCAAAATGCTCCTCATGGTCAATCTGTGCCCCGCCGGAAAGCAGACGCAGAACCGCCTTCTCCCCAAAAACCGTGGGAACCACGGATACGCGCACATTCAGATTCTGACCCTCCAGGTTGGTCTTAAAATGTCCGTCCTGGGGTATGCGCCGCTCCGCGATATCCATCTCCCCCAGGATCTTGATTCTGGCAATAAGGGACTGATGAATACTCTTTGGCAGGGTCATGAAGTCTATGATCACCCCATCCATCCGCATCCGCACCAGGGTTTCATGCTCGTGGGGCTCGATGTGGATATCCGACACATGGGCGTTCACCCCCCGGATAAGCAGACTGTTGAACAGATTGATGATGGGCGCTTCGTCCTCCAGATCCTCCAGATCCGGCTCCTCCACCTCCTGGTATTCCGCCTCCCTTGCCGCCTGGTCGGCAGCCTCCTTCGCCAAAACCTCCGAATAATAGTAGTTGATGGCATTTTCCAGGGGGGCCCGCTCACAGAGGGCTATGGACAGCTCCATCCCCACGATCTGGCGGATATCCTCGATTCCATAGAAATTCATAGGATCGTTCACCAGCAGATAATAGGTTCCCCCATCCTGGGCATAGCCCATCATGCAGTATTTCTCCGCCAGAACCTTTGGCACCAGCTCCGTGGCTCTCACGTCCACTGTGATATCAGAAATACTCACCAGCTCGTAGTTTAAGCGGGCAGCAAGGGCCTTTAACACCTGCTTTTCCGTCACAAAGCCCAGGGCAATGAGGGCGTCCCCCATCCGCACGCCCCGGTGCTCCTTCTGGTAGGTCAGAGCCTGGCGGATCTGGTCAGCGCTGACATCGCCCATCTCAAGAAGCACGTCGCCGATCCGGATATTGGCATTACTTTCTGATCCCATAAAAACCTCCATTACTTCTCACACATGTAGATTTCAAGAGAAAGCTCCAGCAGCATCCCCTCATCCTGCTCATCTGCACGAAAACTACAGAGGCGAAGCTGACGCTCCTCCTCTGCCAGGCCATCTAAGAAGCGGTCTATATCCTCCTGATGCCCGAAAAGCCGCAGGGAGACGGCGGCGGAATATATTCCGGACCCTTCCTCGGTCGCATCCGCCGTCCGCTCCTGATCTGTACCTGGAATATCCGAAAGCTCCAAGGCATGGAGCCGGTCAAGCACCTGGCTTTCCCCTGTGAGAGACTTTTGGGAATATACATAGGACTCCAGCTCGGGGCCCTCTCCTATCTGAATGCTCAGCTCGTAGATAAACAGGTCATATTCCAAAACCAGCTCCGTGATATAGCGGTCCACCTCATCGCTGCTCATCATGGAAAAATACCCTTCCTGTTCCTCCTGTATCAATCCCCTAAGTTCCTCATTGTAAATAGTAATGTCTGTAAGCTGAGACAGCTTCATCTCATTCTGTCTTTTCTTTTCCTGCTCCTCCTCCAGCCTCTCCCTGAAATCCGCCGCCGCCGTCAGCTGGGGTCTGATGCCCCAGCAGCCGATGCACACCACCAGCACCAGAACCGCAAGAAAAACCAGCAGCCTTTTATCCCGCTGTGTCATCTCAAGCTTCAATTTGCTGCCTCCTCTCCCTCCGGCTCCCCCAGAGTGACGGTTACGTTCACCAGATAGGTGCCCTCCCCCTGATAGGAATAGCCGCTGTAGGACACATCATAAAATCCAGGCTGCTGCCCCAGTGCCCGGACGAACTGGTTCACCTTCGTCACATCCCCGTTCTCCATGGTCACCGTCATACTGACAATCCCCGTGTCTGCGCTGCAGCTGTTAATGGAAATGGACATGGCGTAGTCCTCCGCGCACTGCTCCAGGCTGTCCTTGATCTCCCCTGTCAGCCAGGGATAGGTGGAAAGATTTTCGCTGATCAGAGCCATCTGCCGGTACTGCTCCAACAGCCGTCCGTTTTCCTCCAGACCAGCCTCGTAGTCCGCCGTCAAAAGCAGGAGCCTTTTGTTCTCCTCCTGGGCTTGAACCAACGCTGTCCTTTGCTGCTCTGCGTACAGGGCGCTGAAAACCCACCCCGCTGCCATCACCGCCGCTGTGGCCCCGATGAGCAGTCCATTCCTGCCCACCTGCAGCCGGCTCTTCTCCTTTCTGTGCCGGGCAATCCACACATAATTGCTGTTTTTGCCCCAGTCTGTCAGCCCGCTGGCGGCAAAGAGAAACTGCTGCATATGAGCCTGCTCCTGGCCGGAAACATGCTCCGGGGCGGAAAAAAGCTCCACGTCGATATCAATCCCCATGGCGGAGATAACACGCTGATACAGCCCCAGAGCCTCCGGTTCTATTCCCGCTAAAATCAGCCGTTTCAGCTTCCCCTCCATCTGATTTGCCTGCATAAACTGTCTGATCTGACTCACACTGCGTCCTATATCCTCTGCGTATTCCTCAGTCCCAGGTTCATGAAAGCAGCGGACAGAGTTGTAATAGGTAAAGGCTCCGGCAGAAAACAGTACTGTCGACAGTGTCATGCTGTCCACAATCTGAATCATAAAGGTATCAGCCTCTCTGCCTAAGGTCTGCTCCGTCAGCCGGATGATACAGCTCTCACCGGAGCAGATGGCCCCAAGAGTGACGCCTGCATCCCGAAAGATCTCTATATACGCACGTATCAGCTCCGGAGAGACGCTTTCCGCATAGACCCTCTGTATCTTTCCTGAGGCTCCTTTAAGCCTCAAAAAGCCGTACAGCTTCGTCTCATTTTTGTCAATATGGGTAAACTCACGCCGGATAAAACCCAGAGCTTTCCCGCTGCTCATCGGGGGCATCTGGATGGTCTGTCCTACAAATTTCGTGCTGCTTGACACCAGAATCACATTTTTTGTGTCCAGCTCATTCCTCTTCCAGAAGTCCCTCAAAAACTCCACAAAGGGCGCCCTGTCCATGACCATACCGTTGATCACCGTACCCTCCGGCACCTCGCCGGACAGATACCGATCCACTTGTATATGTTTTCCTCTTTTTCCCACCAGCACCTGTATCTGCCGGTTTGCAAGATAGATTACTGTACGCATCCGATCACCTCATCCCGGATTGAATTTTTCACTGTCCATAGCCGGATATGGCCTGGTAGGAGCCGTAAATGGGCTGGATAATGGAGATCATGATAAACCCCACGATCACTGCCATCACCAGAATCATCACCGGCTCCACCAGGGACACCAGCTTTCCCACAGCCACCTGGGCGTCATATTCCAGCTGGTCCGCTATGGAAAGAAGCATGGAATCAAGGCTTCCTGTCTCCTCCCCCACCAGGATGGAGGACACCAGCTTATTCGTAAAGCCCTGCACCTGCTCCATGGCCTGGCTTAAGCTCCGGCCCTTCTGCACATCTGCGATCACCTCTTCAAACTGCCGCTGTATAAAGGTATTGTCGATGGTATCCCCGGCAATATGCAGACAGGGGATAATGGGTATTCCCGCATTGTAGAGACTGGCCAGGGTTCTGGCAAACCTTGCGGTGTAGATCACCCGCATGAGCTTCCCCGTTACCGGCATATAGACCTTCAGCCTGTCCATTTGGTATCGTACAGGAAACAGGGCGAGAAGAATTTTTCCAAGCGCAAACAGTATGATGCAGATTATGAGCAGCACATCCCAGTGATCCTTCACAAAGCTGCTCATTCCCAGAAGTATTCTTGTGGAAACAGGAAGCTCCTCCATCTGGGCAAACAGTCCCTGAAACCGGGGAACCACATAACCCATGATCACCAGCACCACTGCCAGAATCAGAACCATCAGGATTTTCGGGTAGGTCATGGCGCTTTTTATCTTCTGATTCAGCCTGTACTCCTGGTCATAATGTACCGCCATCTGAGCGGCAGTCCTTTCCAGAGTCCCCGCCGCCTCTGCGCTTTTATACATATTGATGAACAGCTGGGGAAACACCTCCTCCTGCTCATGCATAGCCTCCGACAGGCTCATGCCCGTGCGCAGGGATTTTAGCAGCCCGGCATACGCCGCCCGCTCCCTCTCCCCGATGGCATCGTCCTCGGAGATGATCTTTAATGCCCGCACCAGGGGCACACCCGCCCCCAGAAGCTTTCCTATATTTCTGGAAAAATCCGCAATGCTCTCCGCTCCCAGGGGCCGGCCCCTGCGCTTTTCTTCCTTTAGCTTTGCAAAGAGAAGATATCGTCCCTCCTGCTTCAGCCTGTCCTGGAGATCCGCCTCGTCCTTAGCCGCAAGGGTTCCCCGCAAAACCCTGCCCTTTTCATCCTTGGCTGAATATCTGTATGTATTCATGCATTTCCCTTATCCGCCTTACGGCTGTCTGCCCACGTTCTGACTGCTGCGATGCATTTGCAGCCCTACACTACCAACTTTCCTTATATTATATAGCTTTTTGGGGCAGCCGTCAAACCTAAGATGAAGGAAGCTGGCCAAATACTGGTGCGTAAAACAGCAGGTAAATCTTATCAATAAAAAATCTCGCAGCGCTGGGAATGCTGCCGCCTATAAGTGGCTCACATCAGGACAAAACAAACTCCGATTCAGTATGACGGGGTTTGCACCGTCACCGTAATCGGAGTTCATATCCATAGCATTGAGATTAGACACTGTTATTTTTGCTCGCTTTTTCTATATCGGGGTACCGTGTCCACAGCGTCCTTCATTAGTTCCCAACCCGCTGAAACGAATAATTTGCGGTTCATGTCCTTTAAATGCAGGGTGATCTGCTCTCACTCCGCTGTCAATAATTGCTATCCGCACCCTGCGCATATATTATTTCTCCCCTATATCCTCTGTGTAATATTGTGCCTGCATGTTATAAAGCTCAGCATAGTACCCATTTTTCCTCATAAGCTCCTTATGGCTGCCTGTTTCCTCTATGCGGCCGTTTTTTAACACAATAATACGATCACAAAAATGCGTGCTTGCCAATCTGTGTGTAATGTAAAATGTAGTTTTTCCATCCGTTATATCCTTGAATCTTGTATAAATATCATTTTCAATTCGAGGATCCAGTGCTGCTGTAGGTTCATCAAGTACGTATATTGGCGCATTTTTGTATAGGGCTCTTGCAATGGCAAGCCTCTGGCCTTCTCCACCCGAAAGAGCAACGCCTTCATTGTCATAAAGTTTATCAATATACGTTTTTACACCTTTTCCCAGAGATGACACCTTATTCGTCAGTCCCGCGCTTTCGACTGCCCGTTCAACCTGAACAGAATCTGCTTTGGCTAAAGCCGTAATATTTTCCTCAATGGTAAACGAAAACAGCTTAAAATCCTGAAAAACAGTTGAAAAAAGCGTCCTGTATTCGTTCTCATCATAGCTGCGGATATCCACACCATTAAGCAATATCCGCCCCTGGGAGGGGTCAATCAGCCTCATGAGCAATAAAACCATTGTGGTTTTTCCCGCGCCATTTTCACCAACAATGGCAATTTTTTCTCCAGATTTTACTTCAAGGCTTATGTTGCTCAACGCCCAAACCATCTGCTGGGGATATCTATAGCTTACATTGTCGAAAGTAATCCTATAGTGCCCTACTTCCGGCAGCCTGCGCAATTCGCCACCCGATTTATCATTCATGGTTTTTAGCTTCATAAAATCAAAGTAATCCTGCAGATAGGGGGCATTCGCGGAAATATCCGTAAAGAAGCCTACAATTGATTGAATGCATCCATTGAATTCAAGAATTGCGGTGAGAAACATTGAAAAATCAGCTATGCTTAGAGTATTCCAAGCCAACACCTTAAAGCCAAGATAAATATATACAACTGCATTTAAAACAAAATTTGCAACATAAGAAACGCAAAATCCTCCGAGGGAAGCACGGGTTACTTTATTGGCTCCATCGTGCCACTCCTTCTGTATTGCTAAAAATTTGCTGACAAGCGGTTTAATCATGCCGTAATTTTTTATCTCTTTAGAGTGTGAGAAATTGCTTCCAATCTCGTCAAAATATATAATTTTTCTGCTAATGGGATTCAAATCAACATCTATCGCACGGCGGAATTTATTCTGATGGATCGTCACCTTTGTATTTACAATGACAACCACCATAGATATCACCAGAATCCAGATGTCAATCCGCGCCAATACGGCAATAAGCCCGATCAGCACAATCAAATTAGAAGAAAAACCATAAAACGTATTAGAAAGATTAACAAATCTGTTATTTTGCGTAATTTGAGATGCAAGCCGTCTCTTTTCCTGAATATCCTTATCTAGAAGAAGCTCATAATCAATTTTTAAAGTTTTTTCAAAAAGGCTTTTTAGCATTGAAACCGAAATCGTGCTTCCATGTACATCACGCTTATAGTTAAAAAAGCTGTGCAGACAATTCAGCAGCATAGACGCCAACAGAAATCCCACCACCACTAATAAAAATTCAACAAATTCTGTCTTTTCTTCAAGCATCGCGACAGACCGCTGTATCAAAAATAAATTCACAAATGTAATCGAGGAATAGGCAATAATATCTAATACAATATATAAAAAATATAATTTATCGTATATAAACATCATCTTTATCAATTTAGCGGTATTTTGTGCTGTAGTGACGATTTTTTTCAAAAAAGCCATTTATTCTCCTTCTTTAACATTCTATATGTATTTACAATGAATTGAAGATATCTTTTTCAAAAGATGAGCATGTGCTACACAATAGAATAAATTATTTTTATACAGGACTAGCCTACATAGCCATGATTCTTCGTTATGCTGTTATAAACACACCAAACAACATTTCACTATTATTTACAGATGCCATTTGTACAACAATTACAATTTCTATTAAATTGTTTACAATTCTGTCGAATGTACCGCTGCCATCTGCTAGAATCCTCTGATTGTCGTGCTGTGACCTGTAGCCGTCCAGTGTGATTTGATAACTTAAAATTTTAAATTTGTATAGTTGTTTAAAAATATCTGCTGTAAGATCATATCCATTTGTAGTGATTCCGGACATATACACACGTTTAGCCGCTTTGCATATTCTTAAAAAATTTTCAGATAGATATTCTATAACATCCAGAGCCATCAACGGCTCTCCTCCAAACCACGATACAGAAAGACCCATATAATTTGAAATGTTCTTTTGGACGTACTTTATAATGGCATTTTGTATAGAAATCGACATCTTGGGCTTTTCAAAAGTTTCATAACAATACCTGCATCGAAAATTACATTGTTCCGTGGGCATTATTACGAGCTGCAGATATTTTTCGTTCATAATCGTTTTTATATTCTTTATCTTCAATGCATAATTCTCATCTCTGTCAATCGGAACAATATACCCACTCTTTATCAATTCTTTTTTTATATATTCAGGTATACCATCAATGGGTGCTGTCCCATTTAAAACAGATAAAATTTCGTCCCTCACCCCCGGATCAACAGCAATCAAACTGTTTGCACCATACATTGAATTATACAGCCGTAAGCTTCCATCGTCACAACATAAGACATAATTAAAAGAAGAAAGTTTATACTTCATTCCATCCTCCCTGACCTCCCATTAGTGATTACACTTTTTTTGCAGTAATAAAATTAACGTTGTTATCCAATACATTCTCTACCCTAATATCGCAGAACCCGATGTTCTCTAAAAGCTTAGTAATCTGAGATAAAGATTTATAATGATACTTGATTGTTACTGAACCCATGTGCATATACCTATACTGCATCAATCTTTTTTTAAAGGTGTACACGCCCGTGAGAAACTGATGTTGTTCGTCAACTGTATGTTCTGCCTCCACTATACAGACATCCCCATTTGCATCTTTAAATCTTGCCGCTTCTAATCGTTCCTTCTTCTTAACCTCATTTTCATCCGGTTTATATATATCAAACAACAATATTCCCTTATTCAACAAGGCAGAGTAGCACATCTTTAATACACTATTTAATACAACTGTCCCAGGCAATATCAACAATAGGCTATCCGGTATCATAACCGCTCCATACTTTTTTTTCGGTGTATATTTTGTAATATCTTCTAAAATAAATTTGACCTGCTGCGATATATCAACACAGCTATTATCTAGTTTCTTTTTTGCTGCACACTGCATATCCTCCGAATAATCCACAGTGTCCACATAAAATCCCGCTTTCAGAATAGGAATGGTAAGCAGACCGGTCGCTGTGCCAAGCTCCAGAATCGAACGACTGGGAATATTCTCAAGCTTTGATAAATAAAGCGATGAAATACTGCTCCTGCTTTTACCAAAATATGGTGAATAATCATAGACTGATGCCAGCAAGCCATCATACATTGTCTTACTCATATAATCCCTCGTTTCCAGACACCTTTATGTAAAATTAGGTAAGATATCAAGCAGTTATGCTTAAATATGTTATTTTATTCATATTATCATGTCATGTCATAAATGTCAACTATTTATTATTTTTAATTTTTATATTTTTTATTATAACGCAAATCATATTTATATTATCGCAAAGTAAATCCCCTGAGTTGCCACTCTGGGGATTCCTTTTTCTTATAATGGGGATGCAGCCGAGTGAGCTGATAGGGGAAGATTCCTTCCCCCTACCCGCTCACCGCGATACCTCGCTCATCTCGCGGCATTGCCGCTCGATGACCGTTGCCCGTCGGATGCCCGCTCGTGCAAGCACAGCGGTCGCCCTCCGGGCG
>CALWLH010000007.1 GCA_944381475.1 uncultured Lachnospiraceae bacterium
GATGGAAAAGAGCATCAGCAGCACATACACCGGCTCCCCCCAGGCATAAAACAGGAGGCTGGCCAGAAGGAGCAGGGGGTTTTTGCACACGGGGGGTACAAGAGCGTATACCAGCAGCAGGGCCGGAAGAAAATATAGAAGGAATGTGATACTGCTGAAAACCAAGGGTGTACCTCCTGAAAATTTAATACAGGTGTCAAAACACCTTTTGACACCCTTACCGATAAAGCGGACATTTCTTCCATACATTATACAATAGATTGGAGAGGATGACCAGCAGATTTTTAAATAAGGCGCAGGCGTGCCGTCACCCGCTGTGCGACATCGCAAATCGAGTAGGGGGCTCTTTTCCCCTACTCGATTTGCGCAGTAATCCCTCTGTCCCCTTGCAGAGGAAGGGATTATCTGATACACTGGGATCATTCCGCAATGCGGATGCATCACCTTATCAAAAAAGGGGATTCAGGGAGGTATTTATGGAAATAGAGAGAAAGTTTCTGATCAGAACGCTCCCGGTCATGCTCAAGGAGTATGCCAGGGAGGAGATCGAACAGGGGTATCTTTGCGTAAATCCAGTGGTACGGGTGAGAAGACAGGGGGAGGAGTATTACCTGACCTATAAGGGGGGCGGGCTCTTTGCCAGAGAGGAATACAACCTTCCCCTCACAAAGGAGGGCTATGACCATCTTCTTGGGAAGGCGGATGGCTATGTGATCACAAAGACCCGCTATCTCATTCCAGTGGAGGATTTGGCGTGCTGGGAGGAAAAGCATGATGCAAAAAAGCTCTCCCATGAGGATGTGGGGGATGGGAGGGTTATTGAACTGGATGTATTCCACGGTGCGTTTGAAGGGCTGATCCTGGCGGAAATCGAGTTTTCCGATAGGGAGCAGGCAAAGAATTTTGTCATGCCCCCATGCTTTCTGGAGGATGTGACCTTTGACGGACGCTACCACAACAGCTATATGAGCAGGAATGGGTGGGACAGACGTTAATATAGGAAATTGATGTAAATAGGAGGGCAGGGTTTCCCCCGCCCAATAGATAGATAAAGGAATATGCAGATGATACCAGGGTCAAAATACCTTTTGACCCCAACATCATAAATACCAAACTACATCAGGAATAGAACAAAATGGAAAGAGCTGCCTTTTTCTGAACTTGGTCTAAGGGATTTAACAGTCCCTGGGCCAGAAGCTCCTCCAGCAGATAGGGAACAAAATTGTTGGATGCCAGCATATTGGTATTGCTCAGGCGAACCAGGGGTTCCATGTGCTTCGGGAAGCGTCCCTCCTCCAGGCGGAACATTTTTTCATCGATCTCTCTGTGATAGTCTGTAATACTGTCAAGATTACCTTTCAGGGAAGCGGTGTAGGGGCTCAGGTAGGAGGCGAAATCCCTTGTAAGGGCGGGCGCCGTCACCACCTGTACCCGACCCTCCTGGATGTAGCCCTTGTCACAGAGCCGCTTGTAGGCCTCCAGGGGAAGCTTTTCCGGATCGCAGCCGGTTTTGATAAATTGCGCCAGATACTCCCAGTCCTCCAGGCGGTTGTCCTGCCAGTCGCCGGGGCGGTCTGTGTATGCACAGTCAAGCTGAAGAGAATACCAGTGATCCGCGCCCCTCATCATCCAGCCGGAGGCCCAGTAGGGCCAATTCGGATAGTCCTTTTGCTGGCAGTCGTCGCTGATCGTGGCATAGGCGATAAAATTTCCCCCGTCAGGCCGCTTTACCATCAGGCGGCTGTATTCTTCCGAGGTATCCTTATAGGATAGCGCCTTGACCCCCAGGATCAGCAGGCTGTACTTCATAAAGTTCAGGTCGTTTGTTACATGGCGCAGTCCGAAGTGATTGCTGTCCTCCTCAAAAAGCTTAAACAGGGGGGCAAAATAAGTATCGATCAGCTTTTTTGCCGCCTCCTTGTAGAGACTCTGGCTGGTGTAGGGAAGAGCGGCGGGGGCAATTCGGATATCTGTGATCATCATGTTGGTGCGGTATTTTGGATTCTTGGAATTGTCCAGCTGGTCGATGTAGCCAAAGGCCACCAGCTTTTCCAGCTCATCCGCCACATAGGCGGTGGGAACGCTTAAGTTCCTGGATATTTCTTCCAGGGTTCTTGGCTCCCAGTAGCAGAGCCAGGCGATATTCTGCTTTAAGCGGGAGTCGAACATACCAGCCGTACCTTTGGTATTTCCAGGATCTCCATGAAATCCCATGCCGATAAACTTTACAGGATTTACAGTCAGGTTTGTTTTTCTTTCTGTCATAATCAGTCCCTCCTTCAGGTTGCTTCTAGCGTCGGACAAATGCCATTTTACAGTGCCGGAGGAAATCCCCAGTTTCTCTGCGATCTTTGCAGCTGTCAGCTTCTCGTAGTAGTGCAGATACAGGATGGTGCGCTGGCGCTGCGACAGGTAGGAGATCTCCTTTCGTAGGGCCAAAAGATCCTCCCTGTCGGTATCATGGGAGTAGCTGTCATAAAAGGGAATGTCCATGCCGTCGATATTTTCCGTTCTTCTGCGGTCAGAGAGATACTGGATATATCTGGAATACACATTGCTGGCGATACGGTATACATATCCATCCGTATTTGCGATGGTTTCCGTATTTAAGAAGGCTATGTACACCTGGCAGATGATCTCCGATGCCAGCTCGTCAGCCTGGGCGATATTTAATAGCTTTCCCAGGGAGAAGCCGTAGATTCGTTCCCGGTACTGTAGGATCAGTTTGTCCGCATCCTCTTTGTTCATGTTGAAAACCTCCGGATGTTTTCTAAAGATGTTGCTGAGGTTCAAGGCCTTGAACCTCTTTGATTATATAGTGGGCAGATTTCCTGAAAGGTTGGGTATTAATGAAAAAAGGGAAGCAAAAACTTCCCTTAGCAGAAATTACAATGTCCGGTGTTTTCCCACTGGGTATGCGGGCGGACGCTCACTCTTCCCTCTTAAAGTCAAATCCCGTTTCCTTCTTCAGCAGCTTTTTGTTCCTAAACAGATATTGATCCGCCACGGAGAGAATCCCGTCCACCGTGTCTGCGGATGTAGGAATGCGGGACTCGTATCCCATGCTCAAGTACACCGGGTAGGGGAGCCCGGAGGAAGCATTGAAGTCGTCCAAATAGTTGCGGACCTTTTTTATGTGACCTTCAATCTCCTCCTTCGAGATTTTTCCGATGACGATCTTCACAAACTCGTCCCCGCCGATACGGAAATTTCTCTCCTCGTACACATCCTCCCCCTCAAATTTAAGGGAAAGAGCCCTTGCGGAGGTATAAATGGTCTTATCTCCGTGAATATGTCCAAATTGATCGTTGATATACTTCAGACAGTTCAGGTCTCCGATCATCAGCACAAAGGGAATGCCGTAGCTTTTTGCTTTTTCCAGCATCTGGCCGGAATAGAGGTTGAAGCCATTGCGGCTGTAAAGACCCGTGGAGTGGTCCCTGGTGGTGCTCTCTTCCACCTTCCTGTAGAGGAGCTTCAGGTGATGCTGCTGCTTTAATGCCTCCAGGGCGATGGTGCAGTTTCTGAGCCACTGGCTGTAGCAGTGGTCGATGGGCTGATCCGGGTTTTCGTTCTCGATCACCGCATAGCCGTAGGTGTACTGGTTAAAATGCATGGGAGCAAAGAAGTAGAAGCAGGGTCGTTCCCTGAAGGCTTCCAGCTTTGGTTACATGTCTGTCACAGGAAAGGAGCGTTCCATATCCACCTTCTTTGGGGCGTGATAGTCCAGAAACTGGTAGATCCTGTCCGAATAGCCTCCGAGCTCATCCTCGATTTCCTCCTCCTTCACAATTTTGTAAAACATCTCGTTTAAGCAGATGGAGATGTTGCTGCATTCCTGGAGGTAAATGGTGTACCATTCGATCTTCCAGAATAGATCCTGGAGATTCACTGTGCTGATCAACGTCTCATTCATGAAGTTGTAGCCGGAATAGAAGCTGGTACTTTCGTCATAGATGCTTCTGTAAAGGGTATCCTCATAGACGAACTTTTTGGACAGGTTGGTCCTGCAGCCACAGGAGGCGCAGAGCATCAGCTTTCCCTCGCTGCTGGCATCCTCCGGTTCCGGAAGGCCCGCTGCCTTTCTCACCGCCCGCTCCCCCAGAGCTACATTATTCAGGCAGACTCCCCCATCTGGAAGTCACTGCTCCCCCCTTTTTTTGAAGGCGGTGGAGAACAGCAGAGTATCGTAGTTCAAGCGAAACGCCTCCCGGTTGATCCCCTTAAGGAACTCAATCTGGTACTGAGAGTCAGGCTGTGCCATAAATATGGCGATGCGTTTTCTGATTTTACACATAAAACTCTCCCACTTATATAAAATTTATGCCTAGTAAAATACGATGAAGTTGAGATAGGAGCTGGATGGAAAAGAGAAATCCGGTTTGTTCTCTATAGTCCGCTCAGCTCTTTAATCACATCCTGCATCAGCTTTCCGATATTCAGATCGCTGACGCCCACCACGATATTATCGCAGTGGTTGATGGGGATGAGGATGCGTTTTGCATCACTTTGGGCAACGGCCCTGGCCATGGCGGGGGTGATTTCTCCAAGGAGTGAATCGGCGATTACAATGCCGATGGGGCCGATGATCACATCCGCCTTCCGGCAGTTTACAATCACCGCGTTTTCTCCGGTGGCTCCTCTGTCCGCGCCGGCCTTCAGCATGGCGGAGGTGGCGGCAGAGTTTGTGCCCACCCCGGTGATCTGGGCATCCGGGCAGGCCTTCTTGATGGAGGATACCAGCTGGCGGCCGATGCCGCCGCCCTGGGCGTCGATGATCAGGATATTCATGCTTACCTCTTTCTGACAAAAGATGTTCTGGAAAACCGCTTTCAAAGGGTGGTGTTTGTCAGTTCAGTTTTTATATATGCATTATGGCACTGCTTTTTTTCCCTGTCAATATGCTTTCGCTTTCGCGCAGCGACCGGATTTTGCTGACATGGCGGATATTCTCTGATTGGAAGCGGGACCCGTGCTTTGACAGGGAAGGACTTCTGTAGATTGACACAAGTCAGAAAAGCTTTTATAATACATATAAAAATAATGTACTGTGGATGCCGCAGTCATGAGGATGGAAAAGGGGGATGACTATGAAGAATGATATTGAGGAGTATAAGTACAGTGATCATTCAAATATCCATTTTGTCTACGATGAGGATTCGGATACAAAGAATGAGAAAAAAGCAGAAACCTCCTCCGCATGGGAAGCCCCGGGGAAAGAAGGACGGCCGGCTGCAGGTGAAAAGGAAAGGCGCACCCTGCCCTACAGCCTGCTGCTGGCAGCGATGGGCGTATTGATTTTTTCTTTGTGTCTGCTTCTGTGGCGAGACCGTTATAAGGACGGGGAAGAAGCAGAAAATACACCTTCCCAGACCAGCACGGATATTTCAATTGGTGAAGGGGATGTACAGGGACATCAGACAAAGGGCGTCATGCTGATGAGGCAGTTTCTGGAGGAGCTGTATCCTGACCGGAGAGTGCTCACCCTGGAGGGATATGATGACTGTGCGCCGGAAACCTGTATCATCCTGGATTTAGGAGGCGCGGATGAGCAGCCGGAGGCGCTGCTTCTGACCCGGGATGAAGATGGCATTTATACCATAGTTACCTATGTTAACACAAACAGGGAATTGGATGTGCTTTCAGCGGAGGAGGTGACCTATAGCCTGACTCGGGATATGAGTTCCATGACAGAGATTTCCCGGATTGTCGTAAATCAGCACCTGGAGGAGCAGTATGTGGATCTGATTCTGGAGGGATATGCCTCCGGGGGAAAGCCGGTCAGCGCCTTTCTGCGCTGCGAACAGAGTCTGACAGCATCCAAACGCCTGAGATGGAAATTTAAAGGAGAGGCGGAGGGACATTTGGCCTCCTTTTCCAGCTTATTGGAAGATCAGGAGGACAGCGCTGGGGGGGAATACTGCCTTTACATGTATGATGATATTCTGGGGTGTCAGCTTCAGACATCTTGGGATATCACGGCGGAGGGCATGTATTCCGGCTATGAGTACATGGGGGGAATTTACTGGAAGGAGGCAGATTTGCAGGATCGGTCCTGGCTGATGAAAAGGCCTGTGGCCGCCTACGGTGAAAGCGCAGAGGCCAATGATCCTATTGATTTATATAACCCAATTCAGCTTCTTCAGGGAAGAAGCCTGCGCATCTTGGGGGTTTTAAAGGGTGGAAACACCACTTATTACCATGTGGAGACAGACCAGGGAGATGCGGGCTACATCCTGCTCAAGCAGGGCGCTTACTCCTCATCCTGTCAGATGGTGTTGCAGGATCTTCCCATGGAGGAGGTTTTGGCGGAGGCTGAAGCCGCTTTTCCCGTGGAGGATGAGTGGCTGCTGGGGAGCGTCGTATACTTGGAGGAAGCTTATACTCCCGTTTTGCCACGCTACCAGGAGCCCTTTAGCGAGGAGCTTTCCGTAGAAGGGCTTATAGCCTCCAGCACGCCCTATGCGTTCTGGATCGATCTGGACGGGGACGGTGTGGATGAGAAGGTCTGCGTCAATATCCTGGATGCCTTTGCGCCGCTTTCAGTAGAATGGTATATCAATGATGAGCAGGTGGAGCAGTATCGCTGCAATACGGATGTTTTAAATCTGGTGGTGACTGACCTTAATCCGGAGGATTCCTATATGGATATAGGTTTCAATGCGGATTCCGGAGAGAAATCCTATTACCGCTATGAGGGTGGACGGATCATCTATCTGGGCATGGAGGATGTCATGCATTTTGGAGCTGAGCCTCATTTGGAGGATATGGAGAGCACCGAAGGGTCCGACATGGCCTGGGTGCCTGTGCGGGGCGCCATAGGAAATCATAGCTTTCAGTATGAGATTCAGGTGAATATAAAGACGGGCAGGTTTTCCATTCCTCAGACCGTGGAGTGCATCTTTGACACGCCGGTTTCTGCCGGAACCCTTGGGGATGTCGCCATGTACAGCCTCTCGGATGAGGAGATTACTATGCCAGGGGGTACGCCCATGCAGCTGGTAAGCATGTTTGCGGAAAGAAGCTGGGAGGAATCCTTTTCAGCATATATCACAGCCTACTATGGCTTGTTTTTGTTGGAGGATGGGACGTACGTAAAGTCCCAAGGTTATGATCATTATGATGATTATAAGAGCATGGGGGAGGATTTTGACTTGACGGCATTGTTCCCACCGGAAATTGTTGATTTGGAAACGATGAAGCAGGATAAGGTCAGCTGCCCCCATCCTGCTTCATCATCTCGCCTTTCATCTTTATGAGAATGACCAGAGATAAAATAGCCGCCAGCACCGAGGTCCCCGCAAAGTTCAGCCAGATGCCCGTCAGCCCCAGAGGCCACAGCAGGCCGATGAGAAGCACCGGGAATACTAGGGCGGTTCCCACGGAGATGATGGATGCGGGCAGGGATTTTTCAATAGCCAGCATATAGCTCTGGGTGGCAAAGGAAAACCACCGGGTGATGTAGGTCAGGGAAAACAGTCTCAGGGCTGTCACCGACATCGAGATCACCTCCGGGGTGGCGTCCGCCATAAACAGCTTTGTGATGGTCTCCGGAAACAGGGCGATGACAAAGACCGCCAGCACAGAAAGGATGGCGCTGGCGCTGTAGCAGCATTTTTCGATGGCCCGAACTCGGGAGTACTTCTGGGCGCCCCAGTTATAGCCCACAGCAGGCTGGAGAGAGTCGCACATGCCGTAGAGCAGAGGCTGGATAAAGCCCTCTGCAAACATTAAAATGCCGTACACGGAGACTGCCGTCTCGCCGCCTAAGCGCACCAGGATGAAGTTCATCAGGATGGAGGTGATGCGGCCTGCAATATTATTAAGGAAGTTTGGACTGCCGCAGGCAAGGATCTGGCGCAGCATTTTTCCATGAAACCGGGGTCTGCAGAAGCGCAGCAGGGTTTTTCCCCTGAAAAAGGGAACGGAGAAGATCAATACGCAGATGAACATGCCGGAGCAGGTGGCTAAGGCTGCGCCCCAGATTCCCCAGCGAAACACTCCGAGAAATAAAAATTCCAGCAGGGCGCTTAATATCGACATGAAAATATTCATGTACATGCTGCGATTGATAAATCCGCAGATTCGCAGGTAATTGTCCAGGGCAAAGAGAATGGTAGTCACTGGGGAACAGAGGGCATAGACCCGCAGGTACTGGACTGCCATCTGGGCAAATTCCCCTTCCGCGCCCATCAGCCGGATCAGCAGGGAGGCCGCCCCATAAATGGCGCCGCCGATGAGTATACCTGCTCCCACGATCAAAATCCAGGCGCAGGTAAAAATGTTGTTGGCTTCCTCCTCCTGTTTCCGTCCCAGGCACAGGGATATGGGCACGGAGGAACCCACGCCGATCAGATCCGCCAGAGAAAAGTTGATGATCACAAAGGGCATGGCCAGATTCAAGGCCGCAAAGGCGGTCTGCCCCAGGTATTGTCCCACAAATACCCCGTCCACTGTCTGGTACAGAGCGGAGGCCAGCATACTGATGGCTCCGGGGATGGAGACTAAAAAAAAGAGCCGCAGGGGCGATGTTTTGGTAAAAAGTGTTGCCGAATCCATTTCATAAACCTCCAGGAAACTAAAACAAGCCTGCCAAGGGCAGACGAAGGGCATTATAACTATAAAAAAAGCAAATGTCAACGGGAGGAAGAGGAAATCGATCATTGACATTGATATGGAGAATGGATAATTGACCATTCTCCATTGTCGATTTTTCTATTTAGCAGTAATTCTATACAGATTTTTTATAGCAAACCATAGCGCAAACATCATGACTATAAACAACATCAACAGCAATGTGAGTAAAATTCCCACTGGAAACTCTAAAGCATAGACCCCCATGCTCTCCATTGCATTCTTTTTCAGCAATCTATAGATCAAATAGGTTGTACCGCATGATAGAATAACCGTAGGAATATATAGTAACAATGCTTCATAGCCAAGCACTCTGGAAATAGAAGCAAAGGGAACTCCTAAAGAAATCAGTCTGGCGTACTCTTTCTTATATATATTTGCTCTCAGCATGCTTGTGACAAAAAAGTTCAAAAGTAATGAAGCCACGCATATGAAACAAAGAAAAACAAGGATTCTCATTATACTGTTCATTCCACTTTGTGAATAGGTTATCAGTTCTTGTCCTGTTTCCACCATTACATCAGCTATATCCTGCAGATATTCATACAGATAGGCATCCGTCACATTTCCATACACATATACTACAGAAACAGTCTGCCCTCCAGATATTCTATTAAATGTTTGATCATTCACGGCCAGCAATAAAAAAATATCATTTGTATAGATTTTATCCATAACGGCTTCAGTTTCTAATACGCATGTACACGCTTCGTATCCATCAGGTCCATATATGGAGAATTGCGCCTGGTCTGTATTGATGCTTATACCATCCACTTTATCCATGTTATACAATTTTGTAAATAAAAGCGTATGTTCATCATTTTTATCAATATTGTATGTTTTACTTATTTCTGAAAAGGATATAACTCCCACGGGGACAGGAAGCGCTTCTGTCAACTGATTATCCATCAGGTATTTAATTTCAGAAAAATTGCGCAAGTATTCCTTGAAATCTTTTGATAAGTCATCTTTTTTTACCAGCATTGTAGTAAAATACACATTCCTTGTCTCGGTCATCAAAGTCTCATCCGACAGCATACGATCTATGACACTTTTTTTCTTTTCTATCTCATCTTCGGACAGCAAATAATCATCTGTAAATGTTATTTTATACGTTATATCTCCGTAATCTATATTTGATTTTCGTATACATTCAAAATATATACTTACTGATATCACCATGGAAATAGATAATGCCATCGTGAACATTGTAAACCAGTTCACCTTTGATGCTTTACGGAAGTTATTCCGGCCCATTCTAAAATAGATTTTATTGTTATTTTTCCAATAGGGCTTAATGTGCTTCTGCTTTATTTTTCCGGCCCTTTTTGTGTACGTATTAAAGAAAATATAACTCACACCCCCCGCTGATAATAAAATCTCTACAACAGCAGCGATTGCACTGTATATTACAATATGTACATAATGCCCATGATATCCGCTATTTATTCCCAAAATCACCGAGGCGATATACTTTTCTCCTATAACAGCAACTGCTGCACCCAGATAATTCATCAGAAGTATCCGCCATAACAAACATTGAAATAATCCATTTGAGATACGGAGGTTTCTTACCCCCAAATGCATCATGATCTGGATATCATTTTCCGCTTTTTTGTAAAAAAAACACAGCAGGCTATATACGAGCATCATGGACGCGGCAAAAACAATTGCTGACACAAACCATAGGATCGGGGCAGTAGCCTTATCCCCATTCTCATAAGCCCATTCCTTGTCCACATTCCTTCCACACAGAACATTTTCCCCGTCTATTTGAAGCTCGTTAAAAAAATCTGCAATTAATGCATCGGAAATATTCCCATCTAAATCGAGTAGAATTCCCGAACCTTCGACATTCTTATATGTTATTACCTCCGGTGTGAAATTAGATCTTTCTGAATAGCCAGTAAAAGCAATTAGTCCCGTCACATAATAGGTTTTGTCACCTATGGTTATATTGCTTCCGATCATATCTGCGGTTTCTATCCTCAAGTGTCTCAGAAACCATGGTTCTGTTACAATTTGACCGTCTTCCTGAGGCTGACAACCCTCTATTAAAATGTATGGTACAAAATTCAGATAATTCTCATCGGCATAGATTATTGGAATTTCAGTTTCCTCAAGCATTTCATAATTAATATCATACTCACAGCTATCAATCACCCAATTGTGTGCTTTTACTCTGTTAATTTCATCGATAGTTAACCTTTCTAATGAAATATCATACAAGCCGCAATCGGTCTCATATGTATTTGTGGTTTCTTCATATAATATTTGTGTTGAGAGCAATAATGCCTGAAGAATGACCGCAGTAGTAAAGAGTACCGCAGAAATAATATTTAAATATTTTTTGTATCCGGAAAAACATTTAACAATTAAATTTTCCATATTATTGCTCCATACATCTTTCAAAAATGTTTTTATCCTGTATCATCAAAACATAATCAGCTTCTTTGCAAAGTTCCATATCATGGGTTACATAGATGAGTGCGCAACTGTTATTTCGCGCATAATTGATCAAAAAAGACATGACCTTTTCTGAATTTTCTTTATCCAGATTGCCTGTGGGTTCATCGGCAAACAGATACATGGGTTTGTTTATAATAGCCCTTGCAATAGCAACCCTCTGTCTCTCTCCCCCTGAAAGATTTTCAGGAAGCATACGCTCCTTTTCTTCCAATCCTGTAATCTCAATAACTTTCCTGTACCACTCTTCATCTATGAAATTATCTTTTTCCACTGCAGGCAATATGATATTGTCTCTCACATTAAGCGTGCTAATCAGCTGAAAATCCTGAAAAACAAATCCGCACTTTTTCAAACGGAATTTTGCAAGCTGCTTATGTGAATAATTAGAAATATCTTCATCGTCAAATATGATTCTCCCCTGATCAGCTTTATCCAATCCGCATATGGTATTTAAAAAGGTACTTTTACCTACACCGGAAGTTCCAGTTATGGCCACTACAGAGTTTGACGGAATTTTTAAACTCACATTTTTCAAAACCTCTGTTACATAATAATCTGTTTTATATGATTTATTTAAATTATAAATTTCTATCATGATACCTTGTTTGATGTCTGCAGATGCGAAAACACCATGTTTCCTTTCTTTTTGTTTTATTGCGGTTCTATATTTATCTGAATGGCCTATAAAAATAGCCCTGTGCGTGCAGCAACGAACAGAGCTATTAACAAACTGTTTATTTTACAATATTATTCCTCTAATTGAATATATTTTATGTCTGGAGCTTCTGGATTTACCAAAATACTGCCGCTTTTGTATACTTTATTTTCAAAACAGACCTGGAATTCAATAGAGTCAACAAAGGCCTCTATCTCATCTTGGGATTTGTCCCCTATGTAAATATATAAACTGCACTCTAACTCATGGGTTGTTCCAAGTCTTTTGATCTCGGTAGTAGTCACCGGCGGAATGCTTACAATTGCCATTCCTGCCTCTTTGTCATATGTATTAATGAGCGAAAATTTATATATATAATCAAATATTGTAGTGTTACTTGCACTAAACTGGAAGGATAATTTTGCATAATCCTCCGGATTGTAGGATGGCAAATCCTCGTTTCCCCATAAATTCTGTATGTCAGAATATTCTTCTGAGAGTTCTATAAAATAGGGTATCGCATCCATGATTTCTTCATCGCTTAAAAAACCTCGATTCATTTCATACACTTTTAACAAGTCTGTAATGGCTACCTGGGTAACAGTGATTTGAGGCTTTCTAAAAATAAAAAAATATATACATAAGCTGACTAAAACAAAAAGTACAGCGCAGGTTGTTAGCGTTATTTTCTTTTTCAATTTATTTTACCTTTATTATATAAAATTTAGCATAACTTGGAGCAAGAATCTCAGTAAAAGAGACATTATCACGATTATTGGTATGATATGTTACTCCTAAATCCTTTGATGTTTTTGATGTAACCAAGACAGAATGTGATTTTGCCGCTCCTGATTTTGCACACTGAATGACATCACCCACAGATGCATACTTAACAGCCTCTTCCGGCGATTGTGCTACAATAACTGTATATCCCTTAGTGTTTGTCAAATATTGGTATAATCCCTTGCCGGAGCCTGTATTGCTGACTCTGCACCATGTAGTTGACACTTTTCAGTCTGTATAGGTTCTATATGTAATTCCTAACACCTTTTTATAAACAGTATAGCGTTCATGATACCAAAGAGATGACTCATTATTCACTCCAAGAGCTTTGTCGGTTGCAGAATTCATTGTTAAGCCTCCGGCCTTTAGACACTGTGATACAAAATTTGTACAAGCAGAAGAGAAATCCCTATAATATGTATTGTAATTATTTACGTATGTTTTGGCATAATTTACAGCGTTAGTTGCATTATATGCCGCATTGGATACAATTGTTGGCAGCATACATAGAATAATGCTTAACATCAGTAAAGCTATTTTTCTTCTTTTTTTCATACTTTTCCTTCCTTTCGCTCTGCTCAAGGCACAAACAAGTTATGATAAAACAAGTTGTACCCTTTTTCTGCTTCATTTAAAATAGGTTAAGAGATAGCAATATAATACAGAGGATAGAGGGGGAAAAAGAGGTAATATTGTTTATCTCACATATATTTATATAGCTATCAATCTTTAGATGTAAAGAATGATACAATACTTTGTTGATATTGTCAAGTAAAGGATTTTCAAATACTGAAATAATTTATTATATATTAGTAATAAGATGGTTAATATTCACGGATGAGATTAAGTTCATGCTTCGATGTGTTGGTCTAATCATATTACAATATCTTGTTTGTATGAACTAAATACTGATAATAAATCTCTTAAACGGAAGATATCTATCCTGGAAAGTGTGAAAACAGCCTTTTAGAAATGAGAGTAAATAGTAATGAACAATAAGCTGTGAAGAATGGACAGTGGATCATTAAGGAAAAGATATTACATGGACGCTGAATAATCCATTAGCAATTGTCAATTCTTGACAAAAGTATGGGCCTACCCAGGATTTCCTTCTATATCTTCTTGATAATTAAAAAAAAATGAAGTATAATCACACATTATGATATCAGGGTCAAAAGGTCATACATGCCATGCTCGCATGGCATGTATGACTTTGGGACCCACAAAACAGCGAAAAGTAGCCATTTTTCGCAGAAAAATGAGCGAATCCCCGCTGTTTTAGGGC
>CALWLH010000008.1 GCA_944381475.1 uncultured Lachnospiraceae bacterium
GATAGAAAGCAGACGGAGAAACCCTTCCAGTACCAGGAGGCATGTGAAAGTGTCTTACCCTTTGCAGAGGAAGAATATCAAGACCAATTCATGACGAAAAAAAAAAAAAAAAGAGCCGTCCAAAAGAAACAGCAGGCGGAGCGTTCAGCCCATTTCCATCAGATGGACCTTGCCCGCAGAAGGGAACGGGCTGAAAAGCTGAAAAAGACTCGAAAAACCGCTGGTACAAAATCCCTAAAGCCAAAAACCAAAGCCATCCTTTCTGAAATTCAGGAAAATACCGATAGCCTGGCTGCTGCCGAGTAATGGCGGCCGCTTGATGGGCTTATCGCTAAAAAAACAGCACTCTTTTGGAGTGCTGTTTTTCTAAATATATCGTGCGGATGACGGGAATCGAACCCACACAGCTGCAATAGCCACAAGATCCTTAGTCTTGCGCGTCTACCAGTTCCGCCACATCCGCAGACAACGGTACGATTTTATCATTCTTATGCAGAATTGTCAAGCATTTTTTTGAACAAAATTATTTCCCAAAAGCTTCTTGCCAGAGCTGTTTTTAAATCCAGTCAACTTTCAAAATCGATGTACACATAATAGGTGCCGTCCTGCTCGTTGATCTCCGCCACTCTGCCTGTCCGGGACAGGATCCGTTCTCTGGTGGTGTAGTTTCCAGACATGGCAAGAGCCGGAACCACAGTGTAGTAGTAGGACATGGGAAGCACGCCCTCTATGATCTGCACCTCGTCCCCCACCTTCAGGACATCCCGCTCCATGTGAAAGCGCTCTCTACGCACGGCACACCTCGCATTTCTCCTCATCGCTGTATTCTGCGAGGGATTGAAGCTTTTTATAGCAGAAGTTGATAATATCTTTGCGGGTTACAATACCGATAAACACCCGCTCGTCATCCACCACCGGGACAAAATTCTGACGCATGGACACTTTAATCAGGTCTTCGATATCGGTGTCAATGGTCACCGCGTCGAAGGAAGTATTTTGCGGAAGCGCACCTACAATTTCCAGCTCCATGGATTTTAAAGAGCCCTCCACATCCAAAATGTGGTACAAAATATCCCCCTCGGTAATGGTTCCCATATAGTGACCCTCCCGGTCGATCACAGGTATGGCGGAAAACCCCCGGACGCGAAGACGCTCAATAGCCTGACGTACCGTACAATGATCATAAACATAGGCAACCTCGCTTTTGGGAGTGAGGAAAAACATGATATTCATTATGTAAACTCCATTTCCAATATTACATTTGCCGCACCGGGCTGCGCGCGCGTTCCTGCCCATTTTCAGGCGTGCCGCAATGCCATGTGATGTTTTCACTTTACCATCTCGCCTATCGGCTCGATGTGATGCTCGGCAAATGTCACCTCGAGCAAGCTCGGGTGCCGCTTGCCTCGTTATTTTACCATATTTCATCGTAATTGTCTATATAGGACACGAAAGCTTAACAAAAATAACAAAATCATAAAAATCAAAAAAATTGTATTTTTGTATTGACAAACCAAAAAAACATGATATAATGACTACTGTTGTGAGTCAAGCAGATGTGGCGGAATTGGTATACGCGCATGATTCAGGTTCATGTGAGCATTGCGCTCGTGCGGGTTCAAGTCCCGCCATCTGCATGAAGGATGGAATTTATTTCCATCCTTTTTTATTGCTTTTTATTGCTTTTTATTCCTTTTATTTCTTATCAAATACTTACTCTTTTCATTGACAATTCGGTTTTCATGGAATTATAATGAAATATATTTTAATCGGCTTTAGGCCTGTTATTTCATTGATGGCCGAAGGTATCGAAAGGAGTACATATGGCAAATATTTCTATTCCTAAAATATTGTTTGGCATTATTTATTTTTTAATTCCGCCGCTAATATGGTTTGTCCCCTCTGTAGGTGAAATGCTTCCAGAAGCCTGGATGGGGGCAGCGGTTGTTGCTCTCATGTTCGTATTCGGACTGTCCTTTGTCTTAGCCCAGTCAGGTAAGCTGATGCGCTTTTTTGCCGTCCTCCTGATTATCCTATCCATGGTCTATGCAGGATACCGGGAATTTCCTTCCCTACAGACAGATTTTGCTCAGGTGGATGCGGATTATGAAGCAGAAACGGGTACATTCTATACCGCGGAGGAAACGGCCTTCCAGGTAAAGCAGCAGGTTGTCGCCGCCCATGTCGTCAGCGCCCTGCCCGCATTTTTCAGCGCCGCATGGTGTGCCACAGGTATTCTGATCCTGGCCCTTGGCGCGCGGGGCATGAAGGAGGTTTTCGCCTATGCGGCTATTCCCTCAAACCAGTCCTCCCGGGGTCTGGATTCCAATGCGGAGATTACTGATGACATTGCAGCAGCTACAAACCGGCCCTCCGCCGAGCAGCGTGCTGCCGCGCTGGCCAGCCTAAGGGCGGCGCAGGCCTCCTCCGCACCAGCTTCAGAAGATGAGGCGCAGCCTGCTGCCGCTCCCAAAATTAAAATCAGCACACCAGAAAAAGCACCGGCACAAAGCTCCAGCGCACAGTCGCCCTTTACCATGCCATCCTTTACAGACAGCGCTGCTTTCACCGGACAGAATGGCGCGGCCGCATATACAGGAGAGACCGGTTCTACTCCGGAGCCTATTATCAAGATGCCGGAAACCAATACCCTTACCCCCTCATCCTCTATGGACGCCAGCTATTCCAGACGGAATACGGACTCCCCGGTTACCGCCAGCGGCAAGGTCAATATCAAGCTGGACCTGGGAGAGGATCCTGAGATCCGTGTTGAAAATACCGCTGTGTTCAGAAGCGCTGATGGAACCACATCATACTACCAGGAGACCCAGCCCGAAAACGCCGATCCCTTTGCTGAATTAAAACAGGAGATCAACCCATTCGCAGCCATGGGAAGTCCTTTCTCCCAAAAAACCGCGGATGTACCTGTGGCTGAAGCTGTGCCTGCTCCAGAGCCCGCCTCCGCTGCCGCACCGGTACCGGACAAGGCTGAAAAGCCCCGGATGAGCGAAGAGGAAAAACAGCGCATCAAAAAGCTGAACAGTCAGGTTGCGGATCTAAAGACATTGTACAATCAGGGTATGATTTCTCAGGACGAGTACATCTCCCAGAGAACCGAGCTTCTCCGTGAAATGTATAATAGCGAGAAGTAACCGCCAAAATGCCTTCACCCCCAGGCCGTGTGATTTAGAAAAGCATGGCCTGCGGGGTATTTTTATGAAATGACGCCTCCCAAAGCCCCTCCTACAGCGCAAAGGCCAAGAACAAGGAAGAAATGTCCCATTCCCTGCTGAAGCTGATGATGAAACAGAAGGCTCAGGCCAAAAAGCACAATAAAATACAGCAGCCCCATCACCACGCCCCACAACAGCCTTTTACTGCCGCAGGCCTTGGCGCAGAACAGCCCTCCCAGCAGGCAGGCCACCATATAAATGGCATTAATGCCAAGGGATACCTGCTTACTGGTCATGGTGCATTTATACATCAGAAAGGCCAGTCCCAGAAGTAACAGGGCTGTCAGGACATAGGAGATGATCAGGGAACGCACCAGGATAAAGGGCTTTGAGTGTGTACTGGTTTTCAACATAAAAACTCCTGCAGATATGTTACTATAACATATTCCCGCAGGAGCTTTTTATTCCTATTTTAAACTGTGCCGGATGCAAAATCAATTGCTGATTTTACACGGGACTGAATCACTTTAATACAACCTTCTTAAAGCTCTTCTTGCCCTTCTTCACAAGAATGCCCTGGCCCGAAAGCTGCTCTGCTGTAAATGCAGCCGCAGGATCTGTCACCTTCTCGCCGTCTGCCGTAACGCCGCCCTGCTGTACCGCACGCCTTGCCTCGGAGCGGGAGCTGGTCAGGCCTGCCGCCACCAGAAGGCCGCAGATATCCATCTTACCTTCACTCAGATCCTCTTCGCCGATCTCAGCCACAGGCGCCTCTGCCCCGTTTCCTGCGCCGAAGAGGGATCTAGCGGCATTCTGAGCCTTTGCGGCCTCCTCCTCGCCGTGAACCAGCTTTGTCAGCTCATATGCAAGAATTTCCTTGGCGGTGTTTAACTGGCTGCCCTCCCACTTGTCCATCTCGTCAATCTGCTCAATGGGCAGGAAGGTCAGCATCCGCAGACACTTTAATACATCTGCATCCGCCACATTTCTCCAGTACTGGTAAAACTCGAAGGGGGACGTCTTGTTCGGATCCAGCCAGACCGCGCCAGACTGTGTCTTGCC
>CALWLH010000009.1 GCA_944381475.1 uncultured Lachnospiraceae bacterium
GCTATGAGCGGGGGTGATGAGGAGGCCAAGAAAAAGCTGACAGAGGCGAATCTAAGACTGGTGGTAAGTATTGCAAAGCGGTATGTGGGCAGAGGGCTTCCCCTGCAGGATCTGATCCAGGAGGGGAATATGGGACTGATGCGGGCCGCATCCAAATTCGATTACCGCAAGGGTTACAGATTCAGCACCTACGCCACCTGGTGGATCAGACAGGCGATCTCCAGGGCGCTGGCGGAGCAGTCCAGAACGATACGCATTCCTGTTCACATGGTGGACAGCATCAACAGGATGGCTAAGGCCACCAGACAGCTGCGCCAGACCCTGGGACATGAACCTACAGTGAAGGAACTGGCGGAATATCTGAACACAACACCGGGGCGTGTCAGTGAAATGATGAAGGCTTCCCTGGAGCCGGTCTCTCTGGAAACGCCGGTGGGCGATGAGGAGGACAGTCAGCTGGTGGATTTTATCAGGAGCGCCGACAATGAGCAGCCCTCCTCCAGAGTAAATACCATTTTGCTTCGGGAACAGCTGGATGAGGCTCTTGGTTCTCTTACAGAGCGGGAGGCGGATGTGATTCGCATGCGCTTTGGTATGATAGACGGGCGCAGCAGAACTCTGGAGGAGGTGGGAAAGGAATTTCAGGTCACCAGAGAGCGGATACGCCAGATAGAGGCGAAGGCTTTGCGGAAGCTCAAGCACCCGTCCCGCTGTAGGAAATTAAAGGATTATCTGGAGTAAAGGGCCATTTAGAAGGGTGGATTATGGTATTGTCAAAAAGACTTTCGAGAATCGCGGAATGCATCGGATATGCGGACTGTGTGGCGGACATCGGGACGGATCATGCCTATTTGCCCATTGCGCTTATAAAGCAGCGCAGGGCGGAGCATGTGATCGGTTTGGATATCAGAGAAAAGCCTCTCATGAGAGCAAAGGCCAATATCCGGGAGGCGGGACTGGAGGACAGGATTACACTTCGCCTGTCTGACGGGGCGGAGAAGCTTCTTCCGGGAGAGGCCGACCTGATCTGCATTTCCGGCATGGGAGGTGCTCTGATGGGCAGAATTTTAGCGGATCGGCCGGAGGTGTTTCAGACTGCGAAAAGGCTGTATTTCAGTCCCCAGTCGGAGCTTTGCGCATTCAGAAGCCTGCTGATGAAGCTGGGATACCGGATTACTGATGAGTGGATGGTATGTGATGAGGGAAAATTTTATTTTATCATTCAGGCGGAGGCAGGAGAAACCCAGAAAGAATATGCTCCCTATGAGCTGCATTTCGGCAGGCATCTGCTGATGAAAAGGGATCGGGAGCTGTATGGCTTTTTACAGCGCGAAAGACGCATTCAAAGCCAGATTCTTGCCAGGCTTCTTGGTTTACATACTGAACATGCAGCGGTGAGGATAAAGGAGATAAAATCATATTTGAATATTATTGAAGAGGCATGCTCTTATTACTCTGAGAGTCCGGCCGCCGGGCGCATAAGGGTTTACAATGAATTGTGAGAACTGTATGCAGGAGTCTTTTTGCCTCCTGCGGCAGGGGAGATATAAAGAGAGAAGAATCTCAATTAACAGTGGAGGGTGTAAATATGCTGAAAATGATGATTGGTACAAAAACCTGCGAATACCCGGAGGGAATACGATACATGGATATCGCAAAGGATTATCAGGGGGATTTTGATGAGGATATACTTCTGGCATTTCATGACCACAAGCTCGTGGAGCTTTCGGGGGTAGTTACAGGGGACGGAGCCATTACCTTTATCACCGCAAAGGATCCCCTGGGATTGGAGGCCTACAAGCGCAGTATGGTGCTGTTGTTTTTAAAGGCATTCTTTCATGTGGCTGGAAGAACCTGTGTCAAAAAGGTGACGGTACATTTTTCTGTAAGCAAGGGATATTACATAGAACCACAGGGAAGCTTTCTGGAAAAAAACACTGTCTCGGAGCTGCTGCCCCAGGTGGAGGACTATATGAGGGAGCTGGTGGAGAAAAATCTGCCCATCACAAAGCTCTCCATGCCCACAGATGAAGCCATTGCGCTGTTCCATCAGCTTGGCATGTATGATAAGGAGCGGCTATTTCGTTTCAGGCGGGTTTCCGGAGTAAATATCTATGATCTGGACGGCTTTTATGACTATTTCTATGGGTATATGCTGCCCTCCACAGGCCTGTTAAAGTATTTTAAGCTGTATCCGTATGAAGATGGACTTGTGCTGCAGATGCCCACAGCGGCGGAGCCAAAGGTTGTTCCCCCTTTTATGCCCCAGCGTAAGGTGACGGACGCTCTTATGGAATCTGAAAGATGGAGCGACAGGCTGGGGGTTGGCACAGTTGCGGATCTCAATGAAAGCATTGTGGACGGACGGATACAGGATCTGATTCTTGTGCAGGAGGCCCTTCAGGATCAGAAGCTTTCGGATATCGCCGCAAGGATTAAAGCTGACAAGAACATTAAATTTATTATGATCGCCGGGCCTTCGTCCTCAGGAAAAACCACCTTTTCCCATCGGTTATCCATTCAGCTCAGAGCCCACGGCCTGATGCCCCATCCCATTGGCGTGGACGATTACTTTATCGACAGGGAAAATAGTCCAAGGGATGAGGATGGAAACTACAATTTTGAGGATCTTGACAGCATTGATATCGATACCTTTAATAAGAATATGAATGACCTCTTGGACGGAAAGCGTATTGAGCTGCCCAGGTATAACTTTAAAACCGGGCACAGGGAATACCGGGGGGAATATCTGCAGCTGGGAAAAGAGGATATTCTGGTGATAGAGGGTATCCATTGCCTGAACGAGGCGCTGTATCCCACACTTGCAAAGGAAAATATGTTTAAAATTTATATCAGTGCGCTGACACAGCTGAATGTTGACGAACATAACAGGGTGTCTACCACGGATGGACGACTGATCAGGCGTATGGTGCGGGATGCGGCCCACAGAGGCACCACTGCCCAAAAAACCATACAGCAATGGGCAAGCGTCCGCAGAGGCGAGGAGAAAAATATTTTTCCGTTTCAGGAAACGGCGGATGTGGTATTTAATTCAGCCCAGATCTATGAGCTTTCTGTGTTAAAGCCCTACGCGGAGCCGCTGCTGTTCTCCGTTCCCAAGGAGTCGCCGGAATATCAGGAGGCAAAGAGATTGTTAAAGTTTCTGGATTATTTTCTGGTGCTTCCGGAAACGAATATACCAAAGGATTCGATCCTTCGCGAATTTATAGGGGGAAGTGTTTTTAAAGTATGAAGCTGCAATTCGTTTTAGGAAGAGCAAAGTCCGGCAAATCCTATGAAATGTACAACAGGATGATCGCTGAGAGTGAGAAAAACCCGCAGTACAATTATATATTTGTGGTTCCGGAGCAGGCCAGCCTGTCTGCACAGCAGGAGCTGGTGCGGGTGCATCCGCGTCACAGCCTCTTTGGCGTGGATGTGATGAGCTTCAAGCGTTTGGCATACAGAGTTTTTGAAGAACAGAATATCAGGCTGCCCGTGGTTTTGGATGAGGTAGGAAAAAGCATGCTCCTGAGAAAGGTTCTGCTAAAGGTCAACGATGAGCTTCAAATTTATCGGGGAAGCAGCTCGAAGGCTGGCTTTATTGATAAGCTGAAAGCGATGCTGTCAGAGCTTACTCAGTACCAGGTGGATGAAAATGTTCTGGCCCATGGTGCAGAGAGCTTTGCCTGCCAGCCTCAGCTATCTGCGAAGCTGCATGATCTGCTTGTTATCAGCCGCGCATTTAATAAGGCTCTTTCAGAAACATATATTACAGCGGAGAATTTGATGCCGGAGCTGACCCGATGTGTTCCAAAGTCCGATTTTTTAAAAAACAGCGTGCTGGTTTTAGATGGTTTTTCAGATTTTACTCCGGCGCAGTTTGGGCTTATGGAAGAGCTGATCTGCAGATGCCGGAGGGTTTATGTGATTTTGGATATGACAGAGGGGCAGCTTGGGGCGTCAGCCGGTGAGAATGCCCTTTTTCATCTTTCCGGGGAAATGATGGAGGAGCTTTCAAGGCGGGCGGAGCGCGCCGGTGTGCCTGTGGACAAGCCCATATGGTTTTCAGAAAATCAGGATTACTATAAAAGCCCGGAGCTCCGTTTTTTGGAGCGGCATTTTGAGCAGGCAAGGGGCGTCTTTGCCGACCGCACCAAGGACGTGCTTTTTATGGAGGCGGAAACCCCCTCAAAAGAGGTGGAGATGGTCTGCGCCCAGCTTTTAAAGCTTGTCCGGGAACAGGGATGGAAGTACAAGGATTGCGCCATTGTCACAACGGATATGCACACCTACGGGAATATTCTGGAGAGAAAACTGATGCAGGCAGGCATACCATTTTTCAGTGACAACCGCCACTCTCTCAAGGGGAATATCGGCGTTGCGGCAGCTCTGGGGGCGCTGGATGCTGTTGAAAATAATTTTTCTTATGAATCAGTGTTTCGATATCTCAAATGCGGTTTTTTTACTGATATGTATCCCATAGATCTTCTGGAAAATTACTGTATTGCCGCAGGTATACGGGGAATAAAAAAATATCAGCAGGACTGGGCGTGGAGGCCGGAGACGTTTACAGAGGAGGAAATGAATCTGATAAACGAAAAAAAGCAATCACTCCTGGAACCACTATTTGCCCTGAACACCAGCATAAAAGGACGCTTGACTGTAAAGCGGCGTCTGGATGCTCTGCGAGGCTGGATGGCGCAGGTGGAATTTGCCGGCCGGATGGAGGTATTGAGGCAGGAGCTGGAGGAGCGGGGGGAGGCGGAACTGGCCCAGGAATACCGCCAGGTGCAGGAGCATATGGAGGCGCTTTTTGATCAGATTGAGGAGATGATCGGTCAGGAACGGATTTCTTTAAAGGAGCTGGCAGATATGATAGAGACAGGATTTGGGGAAATCAGCGCAGGCATCGTGCCGCCAACGCTGGACTGCCTGATCATCGCCGATCTGCGCCGCAGCAGGCTGGCGGATGTGAAGGCGGTGTTTGTGATCGGGATGAATGAAGGAAGCTTTCCTTCCATGATGGGCGGAGGCGGTCTGTTAAGCGATTCTGACAGGGAGGAGCTGATTTCGCATCAGATACGCCTTGCTCCTACGGCAAAAAAGGAGAGCTTTACAGATAAATTTCATATCTACAGAACCATCACAAAACCATCAGATCGTCTGTACTTTAGCTGCAGCAGACAGGATGAGGAGGGAAAGAAGCTTCGGCCCTCCTATATTTTGGGGCAGATACGCAGGATTTTTCCTTTCATGACAGAATGCCTGGAACAGGAGGAGCTCTATCATGTGCGCCAGGGATTGGAAATTCTTGCATCTCGCCAGCTTGAAAACGGGGCTGCTTTGCGCAGCTTCTATGAAGAGCAGCCGGAATACCGGCATATGCTGGAAATGATTGACCAGGCCAAAGCTGTGGGATACAAAAGGGAGCAGATCCGTGAACAGACTGCCCGGCTGCTCTTTGCCCAGCCCCCTGTAACCAGCGTGACTCACCTGGAGAAATATGCCGCCTGCCATATGGCGCATTTCTTAAAATATGGACTGCGTTTGAATGAACGGCAGGAGCACCGGCTGCGTGTTATGGACATGGGTAATCTCTATCACGATGCCTTCGATACGATTTTCAGGATTATGAAGCAGGAAGGGCTTGATATAAAAAAGCTTCAGGAGGAGGATAAGCGCAGACTTACTGAGGCGGGCATTCGTCACGCACTGGAAGGCTTTTTATCCGATATTTTTGACAGCAGCTCTAAAAATGAACATATCCGCGAGAAAATGAAGGATGTGATCAGGCTGAACCTGGATGCGGTGACAGAGCAGCTTTCTGCGGGCGCCTACAGTCCTGTAGAAACGGAGATGGCCTTTGGGATGAGGGGCAGCAGCCAGTACCCGCCGATGAAGATCCAGGATAGCCCGTTTTTGATTATGGGAAAGATCGATCGCCTTGATGAGGCCATATCTGAAAATGGCAGCCGGTATCTGCGCATTGTGGATTATAAAACTGGAAACACAAGCTTTGATCTTACAAAGCTTGTCAATGGCCTGCAGCTTCAGCTGATGCTGTATCTTTCCTCTGCCCTTTCCGGTGATAATTTGGCAAAGCCGGCCGGGGTCTTTTATTATCATATTGATGAGCCTGTGCCGGAAATCACCCAGGAGGAGCTGCTCAATTCTTCCGACAAAGAAATAAAAGAGCTGATACATCAACGGCAGATGGACATGCTCCGCATGAATGGTATTTTAAACCAGGAGGAGGAATCCTTAAAGCTTTTTGAGTCAGAGCTTCCTGCATATCAAAAATCCCGGGTGATGGAGGGGCTGAAGCTCAAAAAGGACGGAGGTTTTTTCTCCGGTTCCCCGGTTGTTTCGGAAAAGGGCATGGGGATGCTGATGGATGAGGCAAAAAAGCAGGCTGTAAAACTGGGAAAGGAAATGCTTCAGGGAGAAGTGGAGGCGCATCCCTATCTTTACAGGGATAAAAAACCCTGTGATTACTGCGAATACAGACAGGTATGCGGCTTTAATATCAGTTTCCCCGGCTTTCAGTACAGAAGAATCAGGGAGCAGGGGATGAATGACTTTTTCTCTGACAGGGAGTCTGGAAACTTAAAAGCGTCAGATGAAGAGAAAGCAGAGCAGCAAAAATCCAATCAGGCTCATGGGGAACGGAAGAACATTAATCAGGAGGAAGAACATTGGAAATAAAATGGACGGATAAGCAGCAGAGGATTGTTGATTTTTCCGGCGGAAACCTTCTGGTGGCTGCCGGGGCAGGAAGCGGAAAGACCGCTGTGCTGACAGCGCATATTGTGCGAAAGATTACAAACATGGATGAGCCTGTGGATCTGGATCAGCTGCTGGTGGTCACCTTTACAAATGCTGCTGCCGCGGAGATGAAGGAGCGCGTGCGCCAGAATCTGGAACAAAGGCTGACAGAGGAGCCGGATAATGTACATATAATCCGGCAGATTGGGCTGATACCCAGTGCAGATATATCCACGATTCACAGCTTTTGTCTGAAGATCATCAGGGAGCAGTTTTTCAGGCTGGATATTGATCCGAATTTCAGACTCGGGGATACAGGAGAGCTTGCTCTGATGAAGGCAGATATCTTAGAGGAGATATTGGAGGAGCAGTATGCCGGACAGGTGCAGTCATTTTTGGAATTCCGGGATATGTATGGAAGGGGAGTGAAAGATGATCAGGTCATGGATCTGATCCTGAAGCTTTATGAATATTCCCGGAGTTATCCATTCCCAGAAAAGTGCCTTGAAGCCTCCCTTTCCCAGGACAATGGATGGACGAAAGGGCTTTTTGAGATGATGCGCCAGCAGACATCGGAGCTGTCAGAGCAGCTTTGTGAAGCTGTGGATATATCTGTGAGAGAGCATTTTCCGTCAAGGCTTGTCAGTCTTTTGCGGGAGGAGGCAGGGGTACTGGCCGCCGCAGAAAAAAAGGAAAATCTTGCGGATTTATGTCAAACCCTTTCAGGAATCACATTTGGCAGAAAGCCGGCACTGAACAAGGATGAAAAGAAGGAGGCAGCCGGGATTACGGACAGCTTAGACAGAGCCTTTGCCATCAGGGAGCAGGTAAAGAAATCCCTGAAAAAGCTTCAGGAGCTTTGTCCAGGGTGCAGCAGGGAGCGGCTGGAGAGAGAATGTCTGGAAATGGCGCCGATGCAGCAGGAAATGATCCGCTTGGTAAAGCTGTTTTCACAGCGCTTTGACGAGAGAAAAAAAATGCTTGGACTCTGCGACTTTTCTGACCTGGAGCATATGGCTTTGCAGATACTTTATAAGGACGGAGTCCCAACGGACACAGCGGATACATATGCCAGAGGTTATAATGAAATCCTCATTGACGAATATCAGGACTGTAACCTGGTTCAGGAGTCAATACTTTACGCGGTCAGCAGGGAACGCTTTGGGGAAGAAAACCGTTTTATGGTAGGCGATGTCAAGCAGAGTATCTATGGCTTCAGACAGGCCAGACCGGAGCTGTTTCTGGAAAAGTACCGGTCCTACAGCGCGGAGGAAGGGAAAAGCCTACAGAAGATAGAGCTGTCGGATAATTTCAGAAGCAGAAGGGGGGTGCTTGAGGGCATCAATATGCTTTTTCGCCGGATTATGACAGAATCTCTGGGGGGCATCAGCTATGACGACGGCGCCGCACTGAATCCGCGGGCAAATATGCCGGAGAGGAGCCGGGATATACCGGATATACAGGTGATGCTTTTAAGCCTGAATCATGAGGAGGGTGGAGTTCAGGAATATGGTGATGATGAAGAGGATGATACGCCTGATACCTCCGGATATAACAACCGGGAGCAGGAAGCCCGCATGGTGGCGGGACGTATCCTGGAGCTGGTAAACCGGGAAAATCCATTTATGGTATACGACGGCGAAGAAAAAACCATGCGCCCTGCCTGCTTTAAGGATATGGTTATACTTATGCGCTCTCTTTCATCGAACCAGGAAAGCTACGTCCGTGTTTTAAAGGAGATGGGGATACCCGTTTATGTGGAAAATGAGACAGGGTATTTTAACTCTCTGGAGGTGGCTAACGTGCTGGATTATCTGCGCCTCCTGGATAATCCTGTGCAGGATATTCCCCTGGCTGCAGTGATGCGCAGCGCATTCGGAGGCTTCAGCGCCCAGGAGCTGGCGGATATCCGCCTGAGCGGTGAGGGTAAGGGGATTTCCAATACCTTCTATTCCTGCTGCATGGCAGTCAGAGGTTCTTCCAAAAAGCTGGACCGTTTCTTTTTTGTACTGGAGCAGTACCGCGGATTATCCCGGTTTCTGCCCATTCATGAGCTTTTATTGAGGATATTGGAGGAGACAGGCTATCGCTATTATGTGATGGCACTGCCCCAGGGGAAAAAACGCATGGCAAATCTGGACATGCTGGTGGCAAGGGCCCGCGCATATGAGGAGACCAGCTACCGCGGCCTGTTTCATTTTATCCGTTATATCGATAGAATGAAAACCTATGATATGGACGTGGATGTGCCGGGAGGAAGCCTGGAGTCTGTAGATGAGGTGCGGATTATGACCATTCATAAGAGCAAGGGGCTTGAATTTCCCATCGTGTTTTTATCCAATTTAAACGGGCGGTTTAACAGGATGGACTTGAACGGACAGGTGCTGCTGGACGAGAGATATGGAATTGGCGCGGATATAAAAAATGCAAAGTACAGGTATCGCACGAAAACCATGAAAAAGGCAGCTATGCGCTGGAGACAGCGCAATGCCCTTCTGGAAGAAGAGATGCGCGTACTTTATGTGGGTATGACCAGAGCCAAGGAGCTTCTGGTCATGACAGGCGGTATAAAAAAAATGGACAGACAGCTGGAAAAGTGGGCCAGCGCAGCAGCAAAAACTGAGGGTGCGCTTCCGGTGCGGGTTCTTGGCGCCGCAGAATCCTATCTGGACTGGATTATGCCTGCTGTTTTTTCCGAGGAAAAAAGGCAGAAGGGGTTAAAGGAACCAAGATTATTAAGTGAGAGAACCTCTGTGCTGAGGACAGATCAGTACACCTTTGCCCTGGGGAAGTTTTCAAAAAACCAGACTGCAGTTCGTCCTCCTGTCAGACAGACGCCTACAGTGCATGAGGATGGGGATCTTCCGTCCCATTTATCCATGATCTTAAACTGGACGTATCCGAACGAGAAGCTTACCGGTATACACGCAGCCATGTCTGTTTCGGAGCTGAAGCGGTTGGCCTATGAGGAGGAGGCTGCGGCCGCTGTCATGAGGGATAGCAGGGAGGAAGGGAATAAAGAGCAATCAGGCCGTGGAGCAGAGCGGGGCACAGCCTACCACCGCGTGCTGGAGCTATTTGATTTTGCTGGTTATCCTGGGGAAAAGGACTGGAAGGAAAAAAGAAGCTATGTGTATGAACAGGTAAGGCGCATGAGGGAGGCGGGACTGCTCAGCCAGGAGGATGCGGATAGGGTCTATGTTCCGGATATCGCTGCTTTCCTGGAATCCCCCCTTGCACAGCGCATGTGCATTGCCGCGAAAGGCGGCAGTCTTCACTCAGAGCAGCCGTTTCTGCTGGGGGTATCGGTAAAGGATATTTTGCCGGAGGCAGAGCGGGCCCAGGAGCGGATTCTGGTGCGGGGAATTATCGACAGCTATTTTGCGGAGGAAAATGGTCTTGTGCTGGTGGATTATAAGACGGACCGCGTGGCAAAGGAAAATGGCGAGGAAAAGCTGATATCCCGTTATAAAACCCAGCTGACCTATTATAAGCAGGCTTTGGAGGAGGCAATGCAGCTTCCGGTTAAGGAAACCTATTTATATTCCTTTGCCCTGGGAAGGGAAATAAAGGTTTCATTATAAAACTCTTTACAATTATCTAAAAACATATTAAAATGGAAAAGTATTCGTCATAAAGTAAGGCGGATGATCGCGGCTGCATTTTTGCAGGTGAGGAAAGTCCGGGCTTCACAGGGCAGGATGCCAGATAACGTCTGGTGGAGGCGACTCCAAGGCCAGTGCAACAGAAATATACCGCTTCCATTTTGGGAGTAAGGGTGGAAGGGCAGTGTAAGAGACTACCGCCCGGCCGGTAACGTCCGGGGCACATGTAAACCCCATCCGAAGCAAGACGAAATGAAACATATGACGGCCCGTCAGTTTCAGGTAAGTCGCTTGAGCCATCCGGCGACGGATGGCCTAGACAGATGATCATCACTCGAAAGAGAACATAACCCGGCTTACAGCCTTGCTTTTGACAATACTTTTTCTCTTTCAAAGGCCGGTGCGCTTCGCACCTTTCAGAGCTGTATTATACTGGGCAGCAGCTTTTCCTCCGTGAAAGAAAATCGGTTTTTGTGCTTGACAAATGGAATAAGAGATAGTATGATATCAGCAGCGAACAGGTGTTCAAGACGGGTGTCATACAGAGCTGAGAAGAAAGGAAGAAAAGATGATGCAGTTAGAAGATAGACAGAAAGCCCTGGAGGCTGCTATTTCACAGATTGAAAAAGCATATGGCAAGGGTTCAGTGATGAAGCTTGGGGATCCAAAGCGTCAGATCAGCGTGGAGGCTGTTCCCACAGGCTCCCTCAGCCTTGATATTGCTTTAGGTGTCGGAGGCGTCCCAAAGGGACGAATCGTGGAGATTTACGGACCTGAGTCCAGCGGTAAGACCACCGTTGCTCTGCATATGGTTGCAGAGGTACAGAAGCGGGGCGGAATTGCAGGCTTTATTGACGCTGAGCATGCCCTTGACCCGGTCTATGCGAAAAATATTGGAGTTGACATTGACAATCTTTACATCTCCCAGCCGGATAACGGGGAGCAGGCTCTGGAGATCACAGAAACCATGGTGCGCTCTGGCGCGGTGGACATTGTGATTGTTGACTCCGTGGCGGCCCTTGTGCCAAAGGTGGAGATTGACGGAGATATGGGCGAAACCCATGTGGGACTTCAGGCCAGGCTGATGAGCCAGGCCCTCAGAAAGCTTACCGCCGTTGTCAGTAAGACCAACTGTATTGTTATTTTTATCAACCAGCTCCGGGAGAAGATCGGTGTATTGTTTGGAAATCCGGAAACCACCACAGGAGGGCGGGCTTTGAAATTTTATGCCTCTGTACGTCTGGATGTTCGCCGCGGAGAGCAGATTAAGCAGGGCGGTGAGGTTATTGGTAACCGTACCAAGGTCAAGGTTGTAAAAAACAAGGTGGCGCCGCCCTTCAAGGAGGCGGAGTTTGATATCATGTATGGAAAGGGCATTTCCACCGTGGGAGATCTGGTTGACCTTGCCTCCAGCAGTAACATTATTGCAAAGAGCGGCGCCTGGTATGCCTACAACAGTGAAAAGATTGGTCAGGGACGGGAGAATGCCAAGCTTTTCCTGGTGGAGCATCCTGAAATCAAGGACGAAATTGAGCGTAAGGTTCGGGAGCATTATGGTATGATACAGCCGGAAAAGCTTACCGGTGGCGCGGCCGATGAAGATACTGAGAATTAAAGCTCTGGGGAAACGCAGGTACGCGGTATATTTTGCCTTAAAGGGAGAGGAACGCGCGATGCCTCTGTATGCCGGCGAGCTTCGGCGTTACCATGTGGAGGAGGGAGCGGAGCTTCCCGACAGTGTCTATGAAGAAATCCGCCTCCAGATATTAAATAAACGTGCTTTGGAGCGCAGCGAATACCTTCTGGCTGTAAAAAGCTACAGCGCCTGGGAGCTGTCAAATAAGCTCAGGGAGGGCTTTTATCCCCAGCCAGTCATCGACCATGCGCTTTCTTTTCTCACAGGCTACGGACTCATCGATGACGCCAGCTATACAGCCCGATATATAGAAAGCCACGGGAAGAGAAAGAGTGTCAGACAGCTGCGCATGGAGCTGGCCGGCAAGGGCATTGGGAAGGAGATCATAGAGCGTGCGCTTGAGAGCAGTGAGCAGCGGGAGTCGGAGGCTCTTGTAAATCTTGTCGCGAGACGCTGCCAAAGTGCGGACCTGTCCGATCAGAAGGAGTGGAACAAACAGCTGCGCTATTTTACGGCAAAGGGCTTCCCTTTTGATGAGGTAAAGCGGCAGCTCATGCTTTACAGAAGTAAATAACATCAAATAAAATGATATCAGGGTCAAAAGGTCATACATGGAGCTGTGAAAAAATGATTTCTCATTTTTTCACAGCTCCATTTTATTTGATTTCATATTGAAGCCGTCCCCTGACCAGTCTTTTTAAAAGCTTTCCAAGGGAAAAGGGTTTGATCGGATACAGATAGCTGTCCCCGGTTATGGTTTTGTTTGTTGCAAAGGCCAGTATAATAATGATTATTCCCGCTGCATACCCCCAAATATTCAGTATGGCGGTGAGAATCAACAGCTGGATTCGCAGAAACTTTAAGGCATATCCCAGCTCAAAGCTGGACTGGGAATAATTTGCCACAGCCACAAAAGCCATATACAGAAGAATTTCGGCAGTAAACCAGCCGCTGCTGACGGCATATTCCCCCAAAACCAGTCCCGCGATGATACTGAGGGGGGTGTTTAACATACTGGGGGTGTTTACAGCTGCCAGCTTTAATCCATCCACAGCAAATTCAAGAATGAGAAACTGGAGCCAGAAGGGAACGTTTGCCTCCTCCTGAATTTCTATGAATGAAAGCCATTCTGGAATCCATTGTGGATTTTGGATGAATAGCAAAAATGTGGGAGTGAAAAATAAAGCTAAAAGGGCAGTCAGGAGCCTTGATATACGCAGGTATGACCCGGTCAGAGGAGGGAAGTAGTAGTCGTTGGCCTCCTCGATGATATCACAGAAGGATGAGGGAAGAACCATGGCGGCAGGGGAGTTGTCAACCAGTATGGCGACATTGCCCTCCAGCACGCTGGCTGCCGCGGAATCCGGACGCTCTGTAAAACGGAACTTTGGGAAGGGATTAAACCATTTGTAGGGGTACATGCATTCTGCCAGACTCTGCTGATTCATGGTCAGCGCCTCCACCCGGATTCGGCTGATTCGGTTTTTGATATCCTCCAGCATTTTGGGGTTGACCTTATCGGATAGATAGCAGATGGCAATGTCCGTAAAGGAACGTTCACCCACCTGTGTGATTTCCATGGTCAGATGAGGATCCCGGATTCTTCTCCTGATTAGCGCGGTGTTTGAGGTGAGGGTTTCTACAAAACCGTCTCTGGAGCCTTTGAGCACTTTATCCTTCTCAGGTTCTCCTACGCTGCGCATAGGGTAGGTACGGCAATCGATGGTGATAGCCTGATCAAAACCGTCTATAAAAAGAATAGACATACCTGAAAGCAGGGAGACCAGCACGTTTTTCATCTCACGTTCCAGTCCAACCTCACCGTAGGGCATAAAACGCTTTACAAAAGCATGAGCATCTTCGGTCATATCCTCTGGCTTTAGTGTCAGCAGAAACTGGGAAATTTTCTGGATGGAATCATCCTTTGTAAAGCCATCTATAAAATACAGTCCGGACTTGACCTGACTGATATCAATCACTCTGTAGCAAATATCAAAGTTTGTATCTATATTCAGCTCTCTTGCCATAAATGACATGTTATCGTTGAGAGCCTTTGAAACCTGCTGGGATACAGCATTGATGGGAATTATGTCTTGATTTGTATTCATGGCATCCTCCGTATACATCACATTTGAGGTTAGTATGTTAAAAACAAAACAAAATATACACACAGTGGGAAGCGTTAAACACGCTTCACTTGTTCCGCGCCTGATATTTCTGTATTTTTGACTAATAGTCATATTCTGAACCCATGATGAATATAATAGAAACACCCTATCTTGACACCAAATTATAATAATGCTATTATACATAATTAATAGTATACTTCTAATATAGCTGAGATGTGTTTTTATATCCATTATACCGAACCGGGAATAAACAGGAATAAGAGGGGTACTGCGATTGACGCATAGTGCAGCGACGCAGTATTAATGAAGAAGTAAAGTGAAAGCGAATTTTGATTTATGGGAGATTATGGAAAGTCTGATGCGGGGCTTTCAGAAGGTTTTTTATGTTGACCTGAAGAAAAATTACTATATTTTGCTTCATCCGAAAATCCAGGATGGCACAGAGTCAGGGGATTACAGAGAGGGATTTGTAAGGCGCTTTGTAATGGGAACGGTTTCTGATGAGGAGCGCGGGAAAGCATGGGATTTCTTCCAGCCCTCTAATATACGCCGCTCGCTTCTACATGCAGAGACTGTAGAATACCGTTACCGCAGGATATCTCCGGAGGGAAAGACAGAATGGTGCACCGCAACATTTTCTGCTTGCAGATATTCTGGCAGAGAGGTAGAGACGGTTATATTGAGTGTTCGGTGCTTTGAAGAAATCTGTTTGGAGGAGGGTCAGAAAAAAATTCCCGAGGAAGCTGACTTTCGGAACAAGAACGAAGATCGATTAAAGCTTGACTTTTTTTCTAAACTGTCCCATGAAATCCGCACTCCTCTGAACTCCATAATCGGTTTTACCGAACTTGCCCGTTTACATGCGGGTGAACCGGATTGTGTGAAGAATTACCTGGATAAGATTGCGGTGAGTGGTGAATATATGCGTGATTTAGTCAATGATGTTTTAGAGTTTTCAAAAATCAGAAATGGAAGAATGAAGCTTAATATGAAGCCTACTAGTATATGGAAGCTCAATGATAGGCTGTATAATATCCTGATGGGACAGGCTATGGCGAAAAATCTTCGATTTAATATAAGATATCGCGGAATTTTACATGACAGAATAATGACCGATGAACTTCGTCTGGTGCAGGTACTTGTAAATCTGGCGGGAAATGCCATTAAATACACGCCGGAGAACGGCAGCGTTTCTGTTCTGATTGCGGAGCTGGAGGAAGAATATGCACCTATGCTCCATTATGTCTTTCAGGTAGAGGATAACGGTCCTGGAATCAGTCCTGAGTATCTGTCTGAGATATTTGACGCATATTCCAGAGGTGAAAATTCAGCAGCTCTGCATACGGAGGGAACGGGTCTGGGACTTTTTATAGTAAAATCCATTGTGGAACAGTTGGGAGGAACCATCCATGTTCGCAGCACGCCGGGGAAAGGGACATGCTTCACCGTTCATATGTCTTTTTTGCCAGCGGAAAGTGAAAAGACCAGGCAGCATGAACCACAACATGCGGATGGTGCGGCAGAAATATTCCATAATAAAAGAATACTGCTGGCGGAGGATGATATTTTCAGTGCAGAGACGGCCGCTGGTTATCTGGAATACATGGGCTTCACCGTGGATAGGGTGGAGAATGGACGTGCGGCGGTGGATATGCTCTTAAGCAGGGCGCCTGGAACATATTTTTGTATTCTTATGGATCTGATCATGCCTGTTCTTGACGGAATATCCGCCGTAAGGGAGATACGCGCTATTCCGGATATTCATTTATCTTCCATTCCAATTATAGCCATGACAGCCAATATATTTGAGAATGATCAGCACTGGTTAAGGGTGCAGGGCATAGACGGCTGTCTTACAAAGCCGGTGGACAGGCAGGCGCTGCAAAATATACTCTTAAAGCTGATTGATACATCTGTTTAAAGATATCCTGGTGAGAGAGCCCTTTTTCATGCTTCCAGGAATAGGGGCGAGGGGGGCTCCACAGTATTAAAAACATAGGAAAAATACAGCTTGTAAAAAATCCCCTTAGGCGCTATACTAATCTGGGCAGTCGCAGATTTGTGAATATCCCGGTAATCGGAAGAGGATATTTGTCTGCCTATATAAGAGAAAAGTGAGGAAAACAGATATGAAAAAGGTGGCCATTATCATGGGCTCAGACAGCGATTTTGATGTTGTAAAGGGTGCGATGACAGAGTTAAAGAATTACGGAGTACCTTTTGAATGCAAGGTGATGAGCGCGCACAGGACCCCGGAGCTGGCAAGCCAGTTTGCCATGGAGGCAAAGGAGAAGGGGGTTGGCGTTATTATATGTGCGGCCGGCATGGCGGCGCATCTGGCAGGAGTGATAGCGGGGCATACAACCCTGCCTGTTATTGGAATACCGGTAAAATCCTCTCTGGAAGGACTTGACGCACTGCTGGCAACTGTGCAGATGCCCTCCGGTATTCCCGTAGCTACGGTGGCCATCAACGGCGCCAAGAATGCGGCTATTCTTGCTATTCAGATTCTGGCCTTATCTGACGAGGGGCTGGCGGCTCAACTGGAGCAGGCAAAAAAAGACATGATCGATGCGGTAATCGCAAAGGATGTGAAGCTTCAGGAGCGGGTTGCGGAATTATAGAAACGGAGCAGGGCCGGAGACTGGGATAGGAGGACATATGATCTTTGCCATCGATATAGGTAATACAAACATCGTATTTGGGGGTATTGACGAGGGAAAAACATATTTTACGGAGCGGGTCTCCACGGATATCAATAAGACAGAGCTTGAATACGCCATTATCTTCAAGAACCTGTTGGAATTCCGACAGATTAGAACAGAGGATATAGAGGGCTGTATCATTTCCTCTGTTGTGCCCCCGGCTTCCCTGACTATACGGGATGCGGCGGAGCGCGTCCTTAAAAAAAAGGCGCTGGTGGTTGGACCTGGACTTAAAACTGGTCTGAATATTCTCATTGATAATCCTGCCACACTGGGAGCGGATATGGTTGTGGGGGCTGTGGCCGCAATCCGGCTGTATCAGGGAAAGGAGCATCCCATGCCCATGATTTTGTTTGATATGGGAACTGCCACCACCATCTCTGTCATTGATAAAAAAGGCGGATTTCTGGGAGGAATGATTACGCCCGGCCCCAGAGTGGCTTTGGAATCCCTTGCCAGCGGTACTGCACAGCTTCCCATGATCAGTCTGACTGCTCCCAAAAGAGTCATCGGAACCAATACCATCGACTGTATGAGAATCGGTATTGTCTACGGTCATGCTGCAATGGCGGAGGGAATCATTTCCCGTGTAGAAAAGGAGCTGGGGGAAAAAACAGTGGTGGTAGCAACAGGAGGTCTGGCTCGTTTCATTCTGCCCTACTGCAGCAGGGATATCATCTATGATGACGATCTTCTGCTGAAGGGTCTGCTGTATATTTACAGGAAGAACGAAGGCTGAGGGATACAGAGTTAAAAAAGTGTATAACCCGATTTTTGGAGGTAAGCTTTGACTGATTTACAGAACGAAATAAAAAGAAGAAGAACATTTGCGATCATCTCCCATCCGGATGCAGGTAAGACCACACTTACCGAAAAATTTCTGCTTTACGGCGGCGCTATTAATCTCGCAGGCTCCGTAAAGGGGCGTAAGACTGCAAAGCATGCGGTTTCAGACTGGATGGAGATAGAAAAGGAGAGAGGTATTTCCGTCACCTCCTCAGTGATGCAGTTTGAGTACGACGGCTATTGTATCAATATTCTGGATACGCCTGGCCATCAGGATTTTTCGGAGGATACCTACCGGACATTGATGGCGGCGGATTCTGCGGTTATGGTGATAGACGGCTCAAAGGGTGTGGAGGCCCAGACTATTAAGCTGTTCAAGGTTTGCGTTATGCGCCGCATACCTATTTTTACTTTTATCAACAAGATGGACCGGGAGGCAAATGACCCCTTCGATTTGATGGATGAAATTGAAAATGTGCTGGGTATTCGTACCTGTCCTATTAACTGGCCCATTGGCAGCGGCAAGAGCTTCCAGGGGGTTTATGAGCGCGATATAAAAAAAATATCCACATTTACTGCAGCAAATGCGGGAATGAAGGAGGTTGCCACGGAGCAGGCGGATATCCAGCATGCCAGAGCCCTGATCGGAGACATCGCATATGACAAGCTTATGGAGGATATTGAGCTTTTGGACGGCGCATGCGACGAATTTGACCAGGAACGGGTAAGCCGGGGAGATCTTTCACCGGTATTTTTCGGATCCGCGCTGACTAATTTTGGTGTGGAGACATTCCTCCGGCATTTCCTTAACATGACCACATCCCCCCTTCCAAGAATGAGCAGTGAGGATGTGGTGGATCCCTTTGATCCCCATTTTTCCGCCTTTGTATTTAAAATTCAGGCCAATATGAACAAGGCTCACAGGGACCGTATCGCATTCATGCGAATCTGCTCCGGCAGGTTTGAGGCAGGCATGGAGGTATTTCATGTCCAGGGAAATAAAAAGCTCCGCTTAAGCCAGCCCCAGCAGCTGATGGCCGAGAACAGAAAGATTGTTGAGGAGGCATACGCAGGAGATATCATCGGCGTATTTGACCCGGGAATTTTTTCCATTGGGGATACACTGTGTATGCCGGATAAAAAGGTTTGCTTTGAGGGGATACCCACCTTTGCCCCGGAGCATTTTGCCAGAGTCCGTCAGATGGATACCATGAAGAGGAAGCAGTTTATAAAGGGTATCAGCCAGATTGCCCAGGAGGGCGCCATCCAGATATTTCAGGAGTTTAACACCGGCATGGAGGAAATCATTGTGGGGGTTGTGGGGGTGCTCCAGTTTGAGGTGTTGGAATATAGACTGAAAAATGAATATAATGTGGAGATCCGCCTGGAACAGCTCCCCTACGAATACATCAGATGGATTGAAAATGATGATATAGATGTTTCCAAGATCACAGGTACCTCCGACATGAAGAGGATCAAGGATCTGAAGAACAGGCCGCTGCTGCTGTTTGTAAACAGCTGGAGCGTGCGCATGGTGGAGGAGCGTAATCCTGGGCTGGTGCTTTCAGAATTTGGAAAAAACTGATGATAATCGTGCGCTTTATCCGGACACATATATTTTTCACCTGCATAAATTAATTATAAGAAAAACGGGATGTGTGCGGTGAGAATATATGATTTAAGACAGAAGGAGGTCATCAACTCCTGCAACTGCAAGCGGCTGGGATTTGTGGGGGACGTGGAATTTAATATCCATGACGGCTGTATCAAGGCCATCATTGTACCCGGACCTGCCCAGTGCTGCGGTTTATTCGGGCACAGCAGTGAATATGTGATACCCTTTGACTGTATCTGCCGTATTGGGCCGGACATTATTCTGGTGGATATCAATGAGCAGAGAGCCCTGGTAAAATGCACCTAGAGAATGGATTGAGGCATGTTAAAAATCCGATATGGCCTGAAATGACAGCTCCGGTGAGGATAAGAAATGAATAATCAACAGAAAAAAAGAGTATGCATTGGTATTGTGGCTCATGTGGATGCGGGTAAAACCACCCTTTCGGAGGCGCTGCTGTATGAGGCAGGAGCGATCCGCAGGCTTGGGCGTGTGGATCATGGAGATTCCTTTTTGGACAATAATTTGCTGGAGCGAAAACGGGGAATCACGATTTTTTCAAAGCAGGCTCTTCTGGAGCTGGAAAATACCAGAATTATGTTGTTAGACACCCCTGGACATGTGGATTTTTCCGCGGAGATGGAGCGCACGCTTTCGGTTCTGGACGCAGCGATACTGGTTATCAGCGGAACTGACGGCGTTCAGGGGCATACTGAAACACTGGCAGGACTTCTAAAACGGTATCGGGTTCCCACTTTTGTGTTTGTAAATAAGATGGACCTGGCGGGCGCAGATAAAAATGTAGTGCTGTCCCAGCTGAAAAAGAAAGTTTCTGAGGCATGCGTTCCCTTCGATGGTGAGAATGAGCTCTTTTTTGAAAATCTGGCCATGTGCGATGAGGAATTGCTGGAGCGCTATCTTGAAGGTTCCCGGCCGGAGGCTGAGGATATCAGCAAGCTTTTATGTGAACGCCGGCTGTTTCCTGTGTTTTTTGGGTCGGCACTGAGGGGAAAAGGAGTGCGGGAACTGCTTCTGGCCATCGAGAAATATCTTCCAATGAATTCCTTCGGAGAGGACTTTGCTGCAAAGGTTTTTAAAATTTTTTATGATGAAAAGGGCGCCCGGCTGACTTTTATGAAAATCACCGGGGGCAGTCTGCGCATAAAGGCTTTGATTGAGCACAGAACAGTGGCCAATGGGGGAACAGAAAAGGAAAAGGTGGATCAGCTTCGCATCTATTCAGGAAGCAGGTTTGCGCTGACGGAGGAGGCATTGCCAGGGGATATTGTTGCCGCTTCGGGACTGATGCATACATATGCGGGAGAGAGCCTTGGCGCGGAGAGCAAAATATGCGAGCCGGCTCTGGCTCCGGTTTTTACATACAGGGTTATATATACTCCTCCCCTTGACTCGCCTGCGGTGCTGAAGGCTCTTCGGATTCTGGAGGAGGAGGATCCGTCACTTCACGTATGCTGGCAGGAGCAGATCAGAGAAATACATATTCAGCTGATGGGAGAAATCCAGCTGGAAATATTAAAAAGCATTGTGAAGGATCGCTTTCATATGGATCTGGACTTTGAGGTGGGAAATGTTATCTACAAGGAGACCATCAAGTCCACCGTCATCGGCATCGGTCACTATGAGCCCTTGCGCCACTATGGGGAGGTACACCTGCTTTTGGAACCGGGAGCTGCCGGGAGCGGTATATCCATCACTTCTGCGCTTAGCGCCGATGAGCTGGATGCGGCATATCAGAAGCAGATTTTAAACAGCCTGGAGGAAAAAATACATATTGGGGTGCTGACAGGCTCCCCAGTTACAGATATAAAAATAACTCTCGTGGCAGGACGGGCACATCAGAAGCACACGGAAGGCGGCGATCTTCGTGAGGCTGCATGGAGAGCTGTGAGAAACGGACTGATGTACGGGGAAAGTGTGCTTCTGGAGCCTTATTACAGCTTCACACTGGAGCTGCCATTGGAGCTTGTGGGAAGGGCCATGAATGACCTTCAAAGGCTTTTTGCCGCTGTAACCGGGCCGGAGATTGAGGGAGAGACCGCCATTTTAGCGGGACAGGCTCCCGTGGCTGCGCTTCACGGTTATCAGAAGGAGCTTTTAAACTATACCTCGGGGCGGGGAAAGCTTTCACTGCAGTATGCAGGATATTATCCATGCCATAACAGCCAGGAGGTGCTGACCAGCATGGGCTATAAGCCTGAAACGGATCTGTTAAATCCATCGGACTCTGTATTCTGCGCCCATGGAGCAGGCTTTTGCGTTCCCTGGAATGAGGTATACCTCTATGCCCATGCGCGTGCTGCGGGCTACGGGCATCTGTACCCTGGCCGCGGAAGAAAGGATGCAGATGTCCATGAGGATCAACGGTCTGCCTCAAAGGGTGGGGATGATGAGGAGGAGCTGGAACAGATTTTTCTCAGAACCTATGGCGTCAGTAAGCGGGAGAAATACCCCTTACAGGCAAAGGCCAGGGAAATTACTGCCCCAGGAAATCCGGCAATCAAGGAATACAGTCCCCGTTCCGGAAGCAAATCCAAAGAGGAGATGCTTATCATTGACGGCTTTAATATTATTTTTGACTGGAAGGAGCTGCGGGAACTGATGGAGGTTCATGCAGATGCCGCCATCGGCAGCCTTGTGGACACCATGACGAATTATCATGGCTTTACGGGGAAAAAGATACTTCTGGTATTTGACGCCTACAGAATAAAGGGGCGCAAAGCAACCCGGTTTGAAAAGGATGAGCCCATACAGGTGGTCTTTACCGGTGAGGGGGAAACGGCGGATATGTATATTGAGAAATTTGTCCGGGGAAAGGGACAGAATTATCGGGTTACAGTTGCCACCTCCGATGGACTGGAGCAGCTTCATGTTATGTCCCAGGGGGCAGTCAGAATGTCCGCCAGGGAACTAGAGGCTGAAGTGGGGCGCATTACGGAACAGATCCGAGAGCATATTCACTGACACAGAAGCGGGAGAGAAAGCATTTGTAAACGGAAAGGACGAAAAGCCGCAGGCTGCTTCACTCTTCATCTTGTACACCAGCCTGCGGTGTGGTAAAGGCTATGAAATGTCCCTTTTGCGGAGAGGAAACCACAAAGGTCATCGATTCCCGTTCATCTGAGGATGGAAAATCCATACGCAGGCGCAGGATGTGTGAAATCTGCGGCAGGAGATTTACAACCTATGAGAAAATTGAGGTTTTTCCGCTGATGGTCATCAAGAAGGACCGGACCCGTGAGGCCTATGATCGGGGAAAGATAGAGGCGGGAGTGCTGCGGGCCTGTCACAAACGCCCTGTATCCATGGAGCAGATTTCTTCCATGATCGACCAGGTGGAAAATGTTATTTTTTCAGAGGCGGATACGGAGATTGAGAGCCATGAGATTGGAAGGATTGTTATGGAGCACTTAAAGGATCTGGAGGAGGTTGCCTACGTTCGCTTCGCCTCGGTTTACAGGGAATTTACCGATGTGGACAGCTTTGCCCAGGAGCTCAAAAACCTGCTGAAGAAAAATAAGACCAGCCGCAAAAAAAATGAGCAGGAGCCGAATTGAAAGGAGAAATACATATGATATTTTACCCCAGCGGGGAAGCGGACAGCATTGACAGTATTCCTTTTGACGAGCTTTACAGAAGGGGATACCGTGGAATTATCTTTGACATAGACAATACGCTGGTGCCTCACGGAGCTCCCGCAGATGAACATGCCGTCAGCTTTTTTGATATGCTTCACAGGACGGGCTACGCCACATGTCTGATCTCAAACAATAAGGAGCCAAGGGTGGTTCCTTTTGCGGAGGCGGTACACAGCAAGGCGGTATGGGACGCCCATAAGCCATCAAGGAAAAACTATATCTATGCATGTGAGATTATGGGCGTTCACCCAGACCTGACTTTGTTTGTTGGGGATCAGCTTTTCACTGATATCTGGGGGGCGAACAGGGCGGGAATAAAAAGCATACTTGTAAAACCCATCCACCCGAAGGAAGAAATTCAGATCGTTTTGAAAAGATATCTGGAGAGGATTGTTTTGTTCTTTTACCATAGAAAAAAGCAGAAGGGAGACCTGTTAGGATGAGTATCAGTGCAAGGGGCAGCGTATGCGGGCTGCTGGCATATCCTATTGGACACAGCCTGTCTCCGGATATGCACAATTATTTTTCTGAAAAGCTGGGGCTTGATGAGGTATATATCCCCCTGCAAACTGCTCCGGAGGACCTTAAAAAGGCCCTGGAGGGCACCTATGCCATGAAGTTCCTTGGGATGAATGTGACCATTCCCCATAAACAGGCCGTGATAGCGTATCTTGCGGAGCTGGATGAATCTGCGGAAATGGTGGGCGCTGTCAACACTTTGGTTCGGACAGAGGGGGGATTTAGGGGCTATAACACAGATATGTATGGTCTCACAAGGTCTATAAAGGAGAGCGGGGTAAAGCTTTCAGGCTGCGAGGCAGTATTGATTGGGGCAGGCGGTGCCGCCGCCGCAGCGGCTGCCATGATGGTTAAGGAGGGGGCCAAAAGTCTTTTTATCCTGAACAGAACCCCCCAAAAGGCCAGGGCGCTGGCGGAGAGAGTGAATTCACTGGCGGGAAAGCCCTTTGCTGTCGGCCTTCCCTTTGATGGTCTTGCCGCAATTCCGGGTTATGGCACAGAGGCAGGAAATGGACGTTATCTGGTGATACAGTCTACCAACAGGGGGATGAGTCCAAACACGGAGGATGCGGCCATAGAGGATCGGGCTTTTTATAAGCTGGCTCATACTGCTGTGGAGATTATTTTTAACCCCGGAATAACCAGATTTATGAAGCTTTCCAAAGCTGCGGGAGCTGTCACCATCGGCGGCCTGAAAATGCTTTTGTATCAGGGAGTTCGAGCCTATGAGCTTTGGAATAATTTGATCATTCCAGAGGATATCATCGAGGGAGCTTACAAACTGATGGAGGAAAAGCTGAGATGAGAAATATCGTTCTGATCGGTTTTATGGGTACAGGAAAAACCAGCGTTGCCAATGCCATTGCCAGGGAATACGGCTATGATGCGGTGGACACCGACAGACTCATTTGTGAGAAGGAGGGTATGTCCATTAATGAGATCTTTGCCCAAAAAGGAGAGGAGGGGTTCCGCCAAATTGAGACTGCCCTGATCAGGGATGATCTGGTAAAAATGACCGGCATGGTGATCAGCTGCGGAGGCGGTATGCCTCTTCGGGAGGAGAACCGCAGGCTGTTGAAACAGGCAGGTACAGTTATCTGGCTGAAGACCTCCATGCCAAAGCTTATGGAGAGATTACAGGGAGATACTACGCGCCCCCTGCTGGCTTGTCCTGATCCTCAGGCCAGAGTCCGCACGCTTTTAAAGGAGAGAGCTCCTCTTTACAGCGCTGCTGCGGACAGGGAGATTTTGACAGATGAAAAGACCCCTGCTGCCATTGCCCGTGAGATCATTGCGCTTTTGAAAAAGGAGGAATCTCATGACTAATCAATGCGATTTTTGCGGAAACTATGTTTACGATGAGGAAGAGGAATGCTATTACTGCGCAGCGTCGGGCATGGATGAGGACGATTATGCCAGGCTTATGTACGGCGGATCCTTTTCCACCTGTCCCTTTTATATTTCTGGTGACGAATATAAGATAGTCCGTCATCAGATGTGACAGAGAGCAGGGATATTGCATTATGAGATAAAGGTGTCAAAAGGTCATGCTTTTCATGCTGGCATGAAAAAGCATGACTTTGGGACACCCAAAACAGCGAAAAGTAGCTATTTTTCGCAGAAAAATAAGCGAATTTGAGCTGTTTTAGGGATGTGGGAGTGCTTTAGCACGGAACATCCCGTTTATCAAGGATGTCAAAACTTGTTTTGACATCCTAACCATTATGAGGAAATAGGTATTGACAATTTGTGGGAAGATGTAATAAAATAAAGCGTATGTTTATTTCCAAGGAGGATGTTTTATGGTATCAGCAGGAGATTTTAAGAACGGCATAACAATTGAGATTGATAATCAGGTATATCAGATCATTGATTTCCAGCATGTAAAGCCCGGTAAGGGGGCTGCGTTTGTGCGCACAAAGCTGAAGAATATTAAAAACGGCGGTGTGATTGAGCAGTCCTTCCGCCCTACGGAGAAATTCCCGGTGGCCCGGATTGACAGAGTGGACATGCAGTATCTGTATAATGATGGAGATTTCTACTATTTCATGGACACCGAGACCTTTGAGCAGATTCAGCTGGCTCCTGATGCCATCGGCGATGCGCTGAAGTTCGTCAAGGAAAATGAAATGGTAAAGATTTGTTCTCATAATGGAAATGTATTTGCTATTGAGCCTCCACTTTTCGTTGAGCTGGAGGTTGTTGATACAGAACCCGGCTTTAAGGGCAACACCGCCACAGGCGCTACCAAGCCTGCTACTGTAGAGACAGGCGCGCTGGTTTACGTACCCCTTTTCGTTAATAATAACGATAAGATTAAGATTGATACCAGAACGGGAGAGTATTTATCCAGAGTTTAAGTTAGGAGTAGGACATGAGCAGCATTCGTCTTAAAAAGGATATAGTTGAGCGCAAAAAAAAGTCCCTGATTAAGCTGGGAATATTTGCCGCAGTTCTGCTCATACTCTGCTTGGCGGTATATCTGTCGGCGGATCGGACTGCGCCGACCCTGGATTTTACGAATGCTGCCTCTGTTTATTCTCTGGATGAAGGAACTGCGCTGGATATGGGCACATTCCTTCAGGGCGTAAAGGCTTTGGACAATGTTGACGGCGACTTAACCGACCGTATCGCCATTAAGTCCATGAGGCAGAACGCAGATTCATCCATATCGGTGATCTACTGTGTCCGGGATAATTCTGGGAATTTGACTGTGGAGGAACGAATCTACAATCTGAACATGTCGGGAGGAACCATCCAGACATCTGGCAACGACACTGCGCAGCTTCCGGAAGACGATCAAACATCTCCCGATGTGCCGGAAGAAATATCTGAAGAGTCAGGCGCTGAGCAGCTTCCGGAAGACACCCAGGAGGTTCCTGCGCAAGCCACGGAGGCTCCTCCAGCGCAGCCGGCGGAAACTGAGCCGTCCGTCCAGGAGCAGCCCCAGGAATCGGAGACCCGGTCTGCAAAGCCGGTGATCACGCTCAACGCCACAGAGGTTCATATTGCTGCGGGAGAGGGCTTTTATTATCCGGGCTATATAGCGGAAATGTGGGACGATGTGGACACGCAGACCCAGTTGTATAACAGTATCTGGATCGAAAACTATGAGCTTGTGGACTGGAATACTCCCGGAGTTTATACACTCATTTATCGACTGGTAGACTCTGATAAGAATATCAGCGATGGACAGACTCTTACGGTTTATATCGAATAAAGATTATTCTGAGGTGGAGAGCATTCTTCACCTCTTTTTGCGCGATACGCCCGGAGGGCGGCCGCCGTGCTTGCATGAGCGGGCATCCGACGGGCAACGGTCATCGAGCGGCAATGCCGCGAGATGAACGAGGTATCGCGGTGATCGGGTAGGGGAAGGAATCCTCCCCTACCCGATTGCGATACGCCCGGAGGGCGGCCGACAGCACCTGCCCCATGCGAAGCATTATATTGGCAGGTGCGTATTGGCAGGTCCGCTTTAGCGGCCGTGCCGTCACCCGTTGTGGGACATCGCAAATCGAGTAGGGGGCTCTTTTCCCCTACTCGATTGCAATCCCTGTGGAGCGGCTTTTTCGTATTAAATCCCAGATCAGGTCATGCATCCAGTCTACGGTTTCCGAAAGGTGCTGCCTTTCTTTGGAAAGCCTGGCATTTTCTGTTTCCAGGATATGTACACGTTCCATTAATTCTTCAATATAAGCCTCGGTCATTTTTGCCTCTTTCTGACGCACTTGCCGCATCATCATGGTAGATTTGAAACTTTGCTACCAAATTCAGTTTAGTCAAAGAATAACATACCGGATGTTTAAAAAGTGTTCGTGTAAAGTCCCCTATATCCATTTTTCTCAAAGCACGCCCATTCCACTGGGCCGTCGTTGGGAGCTTTGGATGTCTGTATGTTTTTTGCTTGCATAATACAGGGATTTGATTTAAAATATGATATCGCAGTGCGTCAGCACATGAAATACGGAATATTCGGACTTTTGACTTCTGCATGGTATGATGCATATATTAAAAAAGAATGGATTGAAGGGGAAAGATTATGGGAAAATATTTTGGTACTGATGGTTTCAGAGGGGAAGCAAATGTGGTTCTGACTGCGGAGCATGCGTTCAGTATTGGAAAATATCTGGGATGGTATTATGGAAAAAATCTGGGAAAGCACGCCAGGATTGTTATAGGCAAGGATACCAGGCGCAGCAGCTATATGTTTGAGTATGCGCTTGTGGCAGGTCTTACAGCTGCCGGAGCGGACGCATATCTGATGCATGTTACTACCACTCCCAGTGTGTCATATATTGTCCGTACTGAAAATTTTGACTGCGGCATTATGATATCAGCAAGTCATAATCCATATACGGATAACGGGATCAAGCTCATCAACGGGAAGGGTGAAAAGCTGGAGGAGTCCGTGATCAATGGGATAGAGGATTACCTGGACGGAAAGTTGAAGGAGATCCCGCTGGCAACAGGTGACGGCATTGGCTGTGCATCGGATTTTTCGGCGGGAAGAAACCGTTATGTGGGACATCTGATAGCGCTGGCAACAAGATCCTTTAAGGGTGTAAAGGTGGGACTTGACTGTGCAAACGGCAGCGCGTTTATGATAGCAAAAAATGTGTTTGACGCACTGGGCGCAAGAACCTATGTGATTAATAACGAGCCGAATGGCCTGAATATCAACCTTCATGCCGGCTCCACACATATAGAGGGACTGCGGCAGCTGGTAAAGGATCAGAGGTTGGACGTAGGATTTGCTTATGATGGTGATGCGGATCGCTGTATTTGCGTGGATGAACAGGGAAATGTGGTGGATGGAGATGCCATCATGTACATACTGGGAGATTATTTAAAGCAGCAGGGACAGCTGAAGGGCAATGTGGTGGTATCCACAGTGATGTCCAATCTGGGATTATATAAGGCTCTTGAAGCAGCAGGAATGACCTCTGTACAGACAGTGGTGGGAGATAAGTATGTGTACGAGGAGATGGTAAAGAATGGATACAGCCTGGGAGGAGAGCAGTCCGGACATATTATAATCAGCAAATATGCCTCCACAGGAGATGGAATCCTGACTTCACTGAAGCTGATGGAAGTGATGCTTGAGAGGAAATGTTCCATGAGCAAGCTGGCTGAGCCCATGAAGTCCTATCCCCAGCTTTTAAAAAACGTCCGCGTATGTGACAAGGAAGCTGCCATGAATAATAAGGCCCTGCTGGCCGCTGTGGCAGCCGCAGAGCTTGAGCTTGGCTCGGAGGGCAGGATTCTGGTACGAAAAAGCGGAACAGAGCCTCTTGTCCGTGTAATGGTTGAGGCTGCCTCCGGCGAAATATGTGAACAGTATGTTCAGAAGATTTTAGATGTGATGGGGGAGGAGGGGCTAGTACTGGATTAGTCCTTTATCCCGGTTGTAATAATAATAGTGGTCGGATAAACGATCCTCAGGTTTTACATATAAGTCGTTTATCTGGGCAATGGTTTCGTTCAGGCTGACCGGAATGCTGCCATGATCTGGAAGAATTAATATTTCATGAATGCTTGACGGGATTAAGACAAGATTTGTCTTTTTCTCGTCGGCAAATTTTTTTAGAATATCTGGAAAGGTCATACATACCGCGCCATAATGCCTGAACTGATTGGTAAGAACATACAATTTCCCCGAGGGGAAAAGACCTTCTTCTGTTTTTCCCATCTCCCGAAGTATCTCGCTTATGTGGCTGATATGGGCATGCATAATGCGGGGAGTATTCTTCGCGGCAGTTTCAAATAATTCCTTCTTTGTAATATGCCACTGAGTCAGCTGCTCATTTTTAAGGAGAAGGGTTGCTGTAACATTCTTAATGGGATCCGTGTAAAAATATGTACAGACCAGTGCCAGATCATAGCAGGCGATAAAGGGAGTATTCTTCAAAAGCTCCTGATTAAACTTGCGTCCTATGAGTTTTAGGCAAATAGAATCTTTCATATTCTCATATTGCATAAACTGCTCCTGGGAAAATTCAGCATCAGGTCCCCTGTGTTCCAGAATCTCCAGAATGTCAGAGACGATATCCGGCATCTCCGCGCCTTTTCTGTACCGATCGTAGTATAGCTTGGGAGAGATTACAGGATATACTCCTGAAAAGGGTGAATTTGGAGCGGCAATAAAAGCGATGCCGTCTTCCTTTACATCATTGTTTTTTGTACACGGTATTTGCTTGGGGATAATATCCGGGGTAAGCGCATTTCTCAATTCCTGAAGTAAGATCTGGGTAAACAACTGATAATTCATAACGTCCTTTCACTGGATTACATGAGCGATAATTATTTCAAGGAAATTATGAAAATGAAAAGCGAAAATAGAAAAATGGTGCACCTGAGTGGAATCGAACCACCGCACCCGGCTCCGGAGGCCGGTGCTCTATCCACTGAGCTACAGGTGCATTGCCGTTATCTTACTACATTTACCAAGTGATTGT
>CALWLH010000010.1 GCA_944381475.1 uncultured Lachnospiraceae bacterium
ATTGCTTTGGAATCCTTTTGGAGGCAGGAAGAACCGAGGGGATGGATGAAAAATCCCTGCGCATCCACCTGTGGATCGCCCTGGGACTGAACCTGCTGATTCTCTTCTATTTCAAATACTGTGACATGCTGATTTCCGGTTTCAATCTCCTGTCTCACACCTCCCTCAGTAAGCTGGATCTGTCCCTCCCCATCGGCATCTCCTTTTACACCTTCCAGGCCCTGTCCTATGTGGTGGATGTATACAGGGGACGAGCAAGGGCGCAGCATAATCTTTTGGATTTTGCCCTGTACATCACCATGTTTCCCCAGCTTGTGGCCGGCCCCATCGTCCGCTACACGGATATCTCCGGGCAGATTAAAAGCCGAAGGGTAACCCTGGTCTCCTTCGGTCTGGGAGCGGAGTACTTTACCAAGGGTCTGGCAAAAAAGGTTCTGCTGGCCAATTCCTTCGGCGCTGTCTTTTCGGAAATCACCGCCCTTCCCGTCAGCTCCTTAAGTGTCCTCACCGCCTGGCTGGGGGCCCTCTGCTATACCCTCCAGCTCTACTTTGACTTTTCCGGCTACTCCGATATGGCTCTGGGACTTGGACGGATGTTTGGCTTTTCCTTTCCGAAAAATTTTGACTATCCCTACACCGCCGCCAGCGTCACAGATTTTTGGAGACGCTGGCACATCTCCCTGTCCTCCTGGTTTCGGGAGTACGTATACATCCCACTGGGAGGAAGCCGGGTAAGCGCAGCAAAGCATATCAGAAATCTGCTGATTGTCTGGATGCTGACAGGACTGTGGCACGGAGCCAGCATGAATTTTATCCTGTGGGGTCTATATTACGGCATATGGCTGATTCTGGAAAAATATTTTTTTACCGGTTTCTTAAAAAGGCACCTCGTTTTTAGTCATCTATACACCATTTTGATCTTTGTGGTGGGCTGGGTGCTGTTTGCCTTCACGGACTTTTCCGCCCTAGGGGGGTACCTGGGCGCCATGTTTTTTGGAGGGGCGGGGCTGACGGATTCTGTCGCCCTCTACTATCTGACACAAAACGGCCTGCTTTTGCTTTTGGGCGTGGTTTTTTCCACCCCCCTTCCCTACCATATCAACCAGCGGCTGATGATTAAAAACAAGGGACTGGCTGTGGCGGTCAATGCGTGCCTGCTGGTTTTCTCCTTGGCCTTCCTGGTCTATGAGAGCTATAATCCCTTTCTGTATTTTCGTTTCTAGCTTTTATACAGATACCAGAATGGGAATATCTTCTTATTTATAACCATATTTCAGAAAAGGATATTGAGAAGATGAAAATGAGAACACAGAAAAGAAAAGACAGAAAATACATGATTCTCTGGGGCCTGTCCTTTCTTCTGCTGCTCTTTTGCGGCAGCGTTATAAATCTTTTGACGCCGGACAGGGCCCTGTCCGAGACGGAGAAGCGCACCCTGACTGCGCTGCCGGAATTGAGTATCAGCCGCTTTATATCCGGCAGTTACTCCGCGGAATTTGAAAGCTACGCCTCGGATCAGCTTTTTGCCAGGGATTTTTTCATCCGTCTGCAATCCGTCATTTCACTGGCCATGGAGGACAAAGAATCCCAGGGGGTATACTTCGCAAAAAACGGCTATCTCATAGAGAGGATGGATCCGGTGGATGAGGATAACCTCACAAGAACCCTGGAGCACGTCAGCGGCTTTGCGAAAGCCACCGGCATTCCCTCCACCCTGGTACTGGTTCCAAATGCAATCGGCGTCTGCAGCGACCTTCTTCCTGCCTTTGCCGTGTCGGAAAATCAGGCCCACTGGATGGATTGGATAGCCGAAAGGCTATCTGGCGCAGCCCTCTGCGACCTGACAGAGCCACTCATGGCGCTTGCAGAGAAAGGGGAGCAGGTTTACTACCGGACAGATCACCACTGGACCAGCCTGGCCGCTTACCGCTGCCTCCCCGCTGTGGCGAAGGCCCTGGGCTTTAGCCCCACCTACACCTACAGCCCGCTTCTGGTAAACAATTCCTTTTCCGGCTCCCTGGCGGCAAAGAGCGGCTATCCAATTCGGGAATACGACAGCATCTATATCTATGCTCCAGATACTGAGATTCCCTATATGGTAACAGACAACACATCCCATACCAAATCCACCAGCATCTATCAGCTGGACGCCCTTTCCGGCACGGACCCCTACACGGTTTTCCTTGGGGGTAATCCCGCCCATCTGACCATCCAGACCGCCAACAGGGAGGGCGGACGGCTGCTGGTCTTTAAGGACTCCTATTTTAACTGCTTCCTGCCTTTTCTGGTGCAGGAGTACGCCGAGATAGATATCATCGACCCCCGCTACTATTACGAGGATATCCAGATGCTTCTATATGAGAAGGAGTACGACTCCGTTTTGTTTTTCTATAACCTGAATACCTTCACCCAGGATACATCCCTGGCGCTGACCCTGGAGGGCGTGGCAGAAGAAGCAGAAAATTAGAAAGGTTTGGCTGTAATTGTATGAGAAAGAGAAATGGACATTCTCGGGAATTTTCCCTGTTAATGGGCTCACTCCTGCTGATCATAGGGGTAGTGATTGGATGGAGCCTGTTTTTTCGTCCCCTCTCCACCACCGACCCCGCCGCTCTGGCGGAGGGGCTGGCCTACCTGGAGCAGCTTGAGAATCAGAACGCAGGAGAAGTAAACCAGCTGATTCTTGGAACTCCCTCCGGAGAAGATCATACCAAGAGCTCTTCCCAACCGGAGGAGACCCCCTGGGAGGATCTGTCTTCTGAGGACATACCCATGAGCGATTCCCCGGAGGAATCCTCTGAACCCTCCTCACCTGAATCTCCCTCCCTGGAACTTATACCCGCCGATGATCCCCAGCTTCTTTCCTGGAAATCCCAAATAGACAGTGCCTCCATCACCACTCTCACGGAGGAGGAGCGGGGCGCCTACAGAAGCCGCCTTTCCAGCTGTGCCCTCATCGGGGATTCCATGGCCCAGGCCGCCCTGGAATATGGCTTTTTGGACAGTGCCCATGTGTTTTACCGCCGGGGTTACGCCATTGGCCAGCTGGGCGACGCTATAAGAGAGGCAGCGGCCATGCTGCCCTCCACCGTAATCTTTTTCACTGGACTGAATGACACAGATTACTATGCAGAGCCCGCCCTCTACGCAGAGGCCTATCTGGAAAAAATCCAAGAGGTAAAGTTCCTCCTTCCGGATGCCCGGATCTTTGTCTGCTCCATGCTTCCTCCCAGCGACGCCCTAGGCGCCACCCGCCCGGATCTGGCCAGGGCGCCCCTCTATGACGAAGCCCTCCGCAATATGTGCAGTGAAAAGGGCATCTCCTACATCGACACCAGCTGGATGGTGAATCAGGCCCTTTACATGGGGGACGGAATCCACTTTGTTTCCTCTTTCTATGACGTCTGGATTCAGTATGTGACAAGATGTATGGGACTGTGATGTGTTATCCCTCCGGATTTCCCTGATATAAAAGAATTCTCAAGAAACTTGTCTCTGTTCTGTAGGGCTCGATGTTCCAGGGAAGCTTCTTCTGCCTTGCATAGATGGTGTGGCAGTGAAACTGGGGCTTTAAAGAATCCGGATGATCCCAGTGTTCATCTTCGCTGTAGGTCTCCTCCACAAGGGAGTAGGCGTGAATACACCGGGCCATCCAGATATATACCTGTTCATTTCCTGCGGGAAACAGCAGCTGCGTGGGAATAAAGCTCAGGGAAATCCCCTCCTCCCGCATGATCCAGGAAATATCTGTGAAATAGTCCTCTAAATGCTCCTCCAGAATGCCCTGGTAGGCTTTTATAAATGCAGTCTCGTCATAAATCAAAGAGGTGGTTTTATCCCTGGTCTGATAGATGGAAGCATAAAAGGTGTAATAGTATGCGGCGTCTGCCAGCGCCAATTTCATATCCTCATCTTCCTGGGAACTGGAATCTTCTTCCAAAGTTTTGCCCTCTGTCTCATCACTGTATTTTGCTGATTCTTCATCCTTTTCACTTTCCCTGCTGTCCTGTGATTCTCCGTCATTCTCAGTACTGTTCTTTTCCTTCTCTTCGCAGGATATAGACTGAGATTCCTCCACAGAAGAATCCACAAATGTGGATTCTTCTGTGGATAATGTGGATTCTTTGTGGACATTTTCTTCACTTTCCTGTGAATTTGTGGATAACTCATAGGTTTTAGCCACACATCCGCAACATAGAATGCCAGCCAATATGAGGGACAAGCATATTCTTACATTTTTTCTTCTCATCTTACCATTTCCCATCTTACAGCTTTTCCCTATCGGGCGATCACATTTTCAAATGCCTCCCGCGCGGCCTCCGCATCCTGACACACCGCAAAGAGACCGTACCGCCCCTCCACGCAGATGACAGCCCTGTTCAGTATCCCCATCTGTTCCACGCCGTAGCTCTCAAAGACCTTCTTCTGCTGCTCCAGGCGCGCATTCATGGCAGCTTCCAGAGCCTGCGCCTGACTCTCCTCCTGCATCACCACCAGCAGCAGCTCCGCCGCATCCATGTTGGAGGCGGGGAGATACAAAAGTACCCCTTCATATGCATTGGCGTCCAAACCATAGTACTTCCGAAGACCAGCAGAATCAGACAACTGGTATCCCTCCTCCTGGCGGACAGCGGCAAGCACTGCCTCTGACAGCTCCGAGAAGCGCACGTCATCCCGCACCGTTCTTTTGGAGGTACAAAAAACGAGGATCGCCAAACCCAGCAGCGCCGCTGCTTCCAGAACTATCAGACCTCTGTGTATTGCTTTTACTCCATGCCTCATTCTTCTCTCCTTTTGCCTTCAAAATCCCCGTCAAATTTACTGCTATCATAGCACAGAATGTCCTCTTTTGCCAGCATAACGCAGCAGACCTAATCTGAACGCTTCTTTATACTTCCACAGCCCCAGACATGGATTTCTTCTTGACTTTTAGATTCTGCTATACTATACTGCTTTCCGGCTTCACTTCAAAATTTTGTAAAAGGAAACCGCCTTCTTGCGGTATGGTCGCATTTATGAAAAAGCTTCTCTCCCTGTTATGCATGGGCTTTATCATCAACGGCTTCATGGTTATTATGACCGGAACCCTGCTTACATATCTGATGCAGGACTGCGGTCTCACCTTCTCCCAGGCAGGTTTACTTGCATCCATCCAGTCAGCTGGAAATCTGGCCGCAGGGCTTTTAAGCGGTCTGGTAATCAAGGCTATCGGAAGAAAATATTCCTCCATGCTCTACTGCCTCATGTTTGCTGCAGGCTTCTCTGTCCTGCTGTACTCCAGCTCCCCTGCCCTGATCTATGTATGCATCTTTATCAGCGGGTTGGGCTGGGGCCTGTGCAACAACGTATGCCATCTGCTGGTGAACGGGGAAGGCATGCCCTCCGGCGGCATTTACTTCATGCATACAAGCTATGCGCTGGGTGCTTTTATCGGGCCTATGGCGCTGAATCTCCTCTTGGCGATGAAATTTGGCTGGCGCAGCAGCGTCTGGGTTGTGGTCATTTCCTCCATTCTTTTGTTTTTGCTGTTTATTCCAATGAAAATCACTGATGAGGAGGAAAGCGGAGATAAAGAAAAAAGTACCGCCATCGATCTTTCTTTTTTAAAAAACAAGCGCTACTACATCTGCTTTTTCCTGTACTTCTGCTATGGCGGCGTGGAGACCTGCATCAACTCCTGGCTTATCACCTTCCTCTCTGAAAAGGGAATTATGAGCCTGTCCACCGCTCAGATCATGCTGTCCACCCTGTGGCTTGTGATCATTGTGGGAAGACTCCTCCAGATTTTCCTGGAAAAGCGCATTGCAGCGCGATACCTTCTCCTGGGACAGTCCGCCATGATGTTTGCCTGCATCACCATGCTGACCTTTACAAAAAGCGAAATTTTTGCCATCGCCCTGATTCTTATCATCGGGCTGTTTATGGCAGGTATCACACCGGCCAACGCCCTGAACGCAAAGGAGTTTATGCACGGGGAAGGAGTCTCCAGCGGCATTATTTTTGCAGGCAGCGGCCTTGGCAGCACCCTGATTCCCTATCTGGTAGGCGCTCTCTTTGACCATGTCTCACTGACCATGGGTATGCTCTCTGTGTCTGGGCTGCTCCTGATCTTTACCCTTATGGCAGTTGTCAATACAGTGATGGTAACTAAGGACTTCAATACAAAGAGCGGTACAGGTTGACCTGTCACCGCTCTCATCTTTTATTATAAATATTTTTCCAATACTGTCCATCGGGTTTTACATCCGACAGGAAATGCTCATAGACTATACTCTTTCGAGTACAGCGCATCCCTTATCAGATTTAATCCAGAGAAATGATCTCATATTCCCTGCTGCCAAGACCATGCTCCGCCGTAGCCTCCACTGTGTGAATTCCATGGCGGGAATCCATGCGCTCAATCAGCGCCTTTTTGCCCGGGTCAGTGGAATTCACCACCGCATCATAGCAGGCCTGATCCACTGCCACCGGATCTGTGGAGGCAAATATTCCCAAATCTCCCATCTCCGGCTCGGCAGGGTGGGAATCACAGTCGCAGTCCACGCTGAGGCAGTTTGCAACATTGATGTAAACCATATTCTCTGCCCCCTTATAGCTGATCACAGCCTTGCAGGCGTCCGCCATGGACTCCAGGAAGTGATCCTGGGGCGGCAGCTTCTGGAAAAGCTCCGCTGCATCGGTGGTTACGCCGGCTGTATGAATATAGGTCTTTCCAGCAGTGGAGCCGATGCCAATACTGATATTTTTCAGAGCTCCTCCGAATCCACCCATGGCATGACCCTTGAAATGAGACAAAACCAGTACGGAATCATAGTCTGCAAAATGCTCGCCTACAATATCCTTATCCAGATGGAATCCATTTTCCACAGGAATCTCCATCTCTCCAAATTCATCCATAATATCGCAGGGCGCCATATCCTTAAATCCATGCTCCTGGATGGCCTTCCAGTGCTCCTTTGGATCCATTCTTCTTCCTTCATAGGCGGTACAGCACTCGATAATGGTTCCGTTAAGGGAGCGTACCAGATCCCCGATCAGCTCCGGATGCAGATAATTATTTCCCCCGGCTCTCCGGTGGAAATTTTTACGCCTACTTTTCCCTTCAGCTCCGCACCTAAAGCCTTATAAATGTTCATGAGGCTTTCCGGCGTAATTTCCTTAGTAAAGTAAACCTTTGCCTTTTCCATAACAACTTACCTCCTTATAAAATTATTAAATCTAGTACCTTACGCATCAGTACCTGTTATTACCCTGAATGGATGCCAATTGCGCCAGCCAGACTTTCATGGTACAATGGTATGTCCGGTCATCGGGCGCATGAAGGCTTACTATGTATCGTCAAATGAAATTTGAATATTCTCACAGGGACAAGGTCTCCAGCCATTTTCTCAAATCCGCAGCGGATTGTACCCCGTTCAGCAGCTTGCCTTCCAGCAATGTGGCGCCGGGACAGCTCTCTTTCAGCTCCTTTACGGTGTTTCCAAAACCGCTGCCCCCGGATGTGGCAAACAATATGATGGTTTTTCCTGAAAAATCATAGGCTTCCAAAAAGGTGTTGATAATCGTGGGCGCCACATACCACCAAATAGGAAATCCCAAAAAAATCACATCATAGGAAGAAATATCCGCGTCCCTGTCAGCCAGAGCAGGACGGATAGACTTGTCTTTCATCTCCATGCTGCTTCGGGACTGGGGATTTCTCCAGTTCAAATCCTCCCGGGTATAGGATACCTGGGGTTTGATTTCATAAAGCTCCGCATCTGCTGCCTTTGCCAGCTCACCGGCAGCCCTCTTTGTCACTCCACTGGCACTGAAATATGCAACCAACGCCTTTTTCATAGATTCCCTCCTATTATATTTATATGATATCAGGGATCAAAATACCTTTTGACCCAGGCATTTTTAGATTTTTATCTTTATTTTATATCTTTTCTCCCTTTTCATCAATCTCTTTTTTGATATTACTTATCAGAATTTCTTATGAGAGTATTGGCAATTATATATTTTTAAATCAATTTATATAATATATGTCTTAAAATTATTTAATATTTCGATTTTTCGCTGTTTTGGATGTCCCAAATTCATGCTTTTTGACACCTGTATCATATTTACAATAAAAATAGAATCTTCTTCACATCTTTTACATATATCTTCCATACTCAACGGCTTCCTTCAGAGCCTCATCCTCCTCGGTGCTGAGCCCCACATAACTTTCTCCAGCTATAATTTCCTTGATGTAGGTGTAGCTTGGGCCATTGGCATGCATACAGGTGAGGATAAAGCCATTGTCCTCCTCATCCAGCAGTACAACGGAAAAGCTTAGTTTTCCTCCCACATCCTTAAAAGCATTGTACTTGCGCACAGCAAATTTTTTGATATTACCCTTTAAATTTCCCTTAAGCTCCTCCATCTGATCATCGATGCGCTTCTGATCCTCCTTCAGTGTCCCGAATTCCTGTACCAGCTGGTTAATCACCTCTTCCAGAGTTTCAGCATCCTTCCCCCTCATAAAACGGTCGTACCGATGCCACATTCTAATACAGCGCACATTGACAATCAGACATATGACAAGGGTGACAATGGTGATGGCCGCCAGTATGGCAATAATATATATAGGGTCAATACCCAATGAAAACAATTTGGAATTCATGCTTGTACCATGCGAAGCCCTTATCCTGCCCCGCATTCCTTTCCACAATTCTTACTAAAATAAATTTCCTGTCGAGAATGCAGCTGTCACACATCCTCCTGATCCGCAAACTGTCCCGCTCTTTATTTGCTCCTGTATCTCAACTCTATATTCCGATTGCCTCGATGATACGCTCCAATTCCTCCTGGGAATAATACTCAATCTCTATTTTTCCCTTGTTTTCTGCTTTGCGGTTAATAGCCACCTTTGTTCCCATTCTGGCAGACAACCTATCCTCCAGCTGTATGTAAAGCTCCGAATTTGTCAGCTCCTTTTTTTCTTTTTTCGGGACAGGATTTAAAAGATTTTTTACAAGCTTTTCCGTTTCCCGCACACTTAATGATTTTTCTACAATAAGCTCCGCTGCTGATCTTTGCTGCTCGCCATCGGAAATTTCAAGCAATACCTTTGCATGTCCCGTACTGATCTGTCCTGCGGCCAAAAGCTCCAAAACAGATTCCTCCAGCTTTAAAAGACGCATGGAATTGGCGATAGCCGCCCGGCTCTTACTGACCTTTCCCGCAACCTCCTCCTGTTTTAGATGAAATTCCTCTACCAGCCTCTTATAGCCCTTTGCCTCCTCAACAGGATTAAGATTTTCCCTCTGAATGTTTTCTATGAGGGAAACCTCCGTCATTTCCTGCTCCGTATACTCCTTTATGACAACGGGAACCTCCTTCAGACCAGCCATCTTGGCAGCTCTCCACCGACGCTCCCCCGCAATAATTTCATAATGCTTTCCGTTTTTTCTGACAATAAGGGGCTGAACCACGCCATACTGCCTGATTGATTCGGAAAGCTCCTCCAAAAGCGCGTCATCAAAGCTTTCTCTTGGCTGCTTCCTGTTCGGCTCAATATCCCTTATTTTCAGAAAAATCTGCTCCGGCACCTTTACTTCTCTGACTACCTCTTTGACAACCTCCTTCACAACTTCCTTTTCCGGTCTGTCAAGCTCCAGCTCTCCCTCTGGAATCAGAGTATTCAATCCCTTTCCCAATCCTCTTTTTGCCGCCATAGCCATATCCTTTCATAATTTTTGATACAATTATAAATTCAAGTGTTTTCTTTCCTTTTTATACAAATTTTTCATATGCTTTACGGATTTTAAAATCAAACTCTGTCTATCACTTCCTGGGCCAGCTGCCTGTATCCTTCTGCTCCGGCAGACTTGCTGTCATAAAGAGTGATGGGCAGACCATGGCTGGGCGCCTCCGCCAAGCGCACATTTCTGGGAATAACAGTTTTATAGATATTCTGCTTCAGATTATCCTTCACATTTTCCACCACCTGCAGGGACAGGTTTGTCCGGGCATCAAACATGGTAAACACCACCCCCTCCATTTCCAGATAAGGATTTAATCGTTTTTTTACCAGCGCGATGGTATGCATCAGCTGGCTAAGTCCCTCCAGGGCATAGTATTCACACTGTATGGGAACCAAAATAGAGTCCGCAGTGGTCATGGCGTTGATGGTCAGCATGTTCAGGGAAGGAGGACAGTCAATGATAATAAAATCATAACCGTCCCGAATAGGCTCGATTTTCCTTCGCAGGATAAATTCCTTCTTTTCAATGCCGATCAGCTCAATTTCCGCTCCGGACAGGTTCACATTCGATGGAATAATATCCAGACTGTCTATCACGTTTTTTATCAGACAATCCTCCAGACTGCATTCTCCGATTAAAAGCTCGTATGTAGTGTTGGTGAGATGATCCTTATTTATTCCGAACCCACTGGTACTGTTTCCCTGTGGATCCATGTCTATTAGTAAAACCTTTTTACCTCTTTCTGCCAGACAGGCGGAAAGATTGATGGCCGTGGTGGTTTTTCCTACGCCGCCTTTCTGATTTGCAATACCGATGATTCTGCTCATATAACTCCTATCCAAAAAATATCCTTCAAATCTTTTGACTATCTGTCCATATCATATCATAATTCAGACTCATATTCTAGCACAAATTCCAAAATGTTCCACGTGGAACATTATTTTTTCTGTTAGTCTTGTATATAATCAAAAAATAGAGTATGATAGTAGAGTGATATGATATCAGGGGCAAAAGGTCATACATGCCATGCTCGCATGGCAATGTATGACTTTGGGACCCACAAAACAGCGAAAAGTAGCCATTTTTCGTAAAAAAATGAGCAAATTTGAGCTGTTTTAGGGCGCTAGGCGCCAGTGGCGCCTGGTTAGCGCCGACCGGAGCGGAGCGGAGACTTGTGAGAGTGCTTTAGCACGGAGCAATCCGTGAGCATTCGCCCATGCGAATCATTTTATTGGCGAATGCGACTAGGCAGGTCCGCTTTAGCGGGCGTGCCTCTACTCGATATCAGGGGTCAAAATCCCTTTTGCCCCCCACATGTAGAAGGAGCTGTATGTTTTTATTTTAAGGGCGGTAAATCTTATGAACCATAACAAGAAAATGAAATGGCTAAAGGCTTCGGCAAAACTAACCGCAGTCATGGCCGCAATAAACATTATAATTGACAAAAATTCAAAAAAATCTGCGCCTGCAGAAAAACAGAATAATTATCTCAAATCCTGTTCCTATCACTGGATCAACAGAAATATCCATTATACCAAGACAGGAAAGGGACGTCCTCTTCTGCTGATACACAACCTGCTTCCATCCTCCGCTGGTTACGAATGGGAAAAGGTTATCCCCATTGTTGCCGGGAGCAGAACAGTCTATACTCTGGATCTGCCAGGATGCGGTTTATCGGACAAATCCAATATCACATATACCAATTTTTACTTTAAACAGCTTGTTTTAGACTTTATTAGAGATGTGATTCAAGAAAAAACAGACGTAGCCGCCATAGGTTCCTCCTATGCATTTGTCGTCAGTGCCTGTATCAGTGACAGTAAACTCTTCGACAAGCTGATATTTATTTCTCCGGCTGAACCAGATCGTCTTATACAGCCTATAACAGTGAAAAACAGGATAATGAGTCTGATCATAAAAATACCTGTCTTTGGAACACTGCTCTATAACATTTCATATTCCAGATTTCTGCTTCGCCTGAAACTGGAATATATGGACTTTTCAAATAAGACCTCCTGCACACAGGATATCTTAAATACCCTCTACTACAATGCACATGTGCAAAGTTTTAAGGCCAAAGCACTTTTTTCCTCCTTTCTTGGAGGCTATTTGAATATTGACACTACCGAAATGTTGAAAAAAATTGAAAATAGAATGCTTATTATAATAGGAAGGAATTCCTATAATGCAAAAAATGTAATTGATATATACCGCAGACTTCAACCGAAGATTGATGCAAGAATTATCCATAATACAAAAAACTTGATTCCTCTGGAAAATCATCTTGCTGCGGCAAATGCCATTCTGGACTTTGTTTCTGCTGGAGATGTATCCGCTTAAATCCTGCATGGATGCTTCATGCAGCGGGCTGAACCTATTAAATCCGCCGATGTCTGCGGACTTCGGCGGAAATAAGAAATATCTGTGCTTATTTTAATGGCTCCTTTGTGGGCATACCCGCTTTTCTTGGGTATTCCTTTGGTGTGGTTTTAATCTTCGATATATAAATAAGACTGCGCTTATCTTGGCTTTCCGGAAGAAGAAAATTCTCTGCCTCTATATTTTTTTCATCTCCTCCCAGCAGCCGGATTGCTTTTCTGGCCTGCTCCAATTCTTCCTTTGCGCTGGACTTATAGGAGATAAATGTTCCTCCAATCTTTAAAAAGGGAATGCAATACTCACAAAGACTGGAAAGATTTGCCACAGCCCTGGAGCAGACATAATCATACTGTTCCCTGTATTTTGGATGTTTTCCATAATCCTCCGCGCGTCCGTGAAGAAGCTCCACGTTTTGTAACTTTAACGCTTCACAAACCTCCTGTAAAAACAAAATTCTTTTATTCAGGGAATCCAGCAGGGTTATCTTTATTTCTGGATACATAATTTTTAAGGGAATTCCCGGAAAACCGGCGCCTGTACCCACATCCAGAAGCTTTGCATTTTCTTTTTCCAATCTGACATTCAGCACGCTGTCTATAAAATGCTTTCTCACCACATCCTGAAACTCTGTAATGCCTGTTAAATTCATCACTTTGTTTTTTTCAATCAGCATTTCGTAAAAGCATTCCAGCTGTACCGCCTGGGTTTCTTTAAGAGGAATTCCAGATTTGTCAAATTCTTCGATGATATACTGTGTTTGATTCCTATTCATTTTTACCTCTTTCTGACACACCTGCTGCGTTATTATGGTAGATTTGAGAGCTTACTTCCTAACGTACATTCTTATTGTAAGAATGTTCCACGTGGAACATTTATCAGGTCATTCTGAAATACACAAGCAGCACTGATATATCCGCAGGGGAAACTCCGGAAATTCTGGAGGCCTGTCCTACAGATGCCGGTTTAATGGCGTTCAGCTTCTGTACAGCCTCCCTTCGCAGACCCTTGATTTGATCATAGTCAAAATCAGGATCGAGCTTCTTATTTTCCAATTTTTTAAACTGCTGAATTTGCTTTTCCTGGCGGCTGATATACCCCTCGTACTTGACTAAAATCACCGCTTCTTCCACCACATCCTCGGGAAGCCGCGGACGATTATGGTCAATGGGAGCCAAAATCTCATAGGAAAGCTCCGGCCGGTTCATCAGTTCCGCCAAGGATATTCCATTATTCAGCGGCGTACTTCCATATTGGGAAAGGAGTGCCTGTACCTCCTCTGTTCCTCCCACATAGGTATTTTTCAGCCTGTTAAATTCATCCTCGATGGCCTTCTTTTTATTTAAGAAAGCCTCATAGCGCGCATCGGATATCAGCCCGATTTTGTGACCGATCTCCGTCAGACGCAGATCTGCATTGTCCTGGCGCAGAACCAGGCGATATTCCGCCCTGGAGGTCATCATCCGATAGGGCTCCCTGGTCTCCTTGGTCACCAGATCGTCAATCAATACGCCGATATATGCCTGTGACCGGTCTAAAACCAGCTCCTCCTTCCCTAAAGCGTGCTTTGCCGCATTGATACCGGCTATTATACCCTGAGCAGCAGCTTCCTCATAGCCGGAGCTTCCGTTAAACTGACCTGCGGCATAAAGTCCCCTGATATTCTTGAATTCCAGGGTATGCTTGAGCTGAACAGCGTTTACGCAGTCATATTCGATGGCATAGGCGTTTCGGACAACCCTGGCATTTTCCAGCCCCGGCACCGTGTGAATCATACTGACCTGCACATCCTCCGGCAGTGAGCTGCTCATTCCCCCTATATACATCTCGTTTGTATAAAGTCCCTCCGGCTCGATAAAAAGCTGGTGTCTGTCCCGATCCGGAAAACGTACAACCTTATCCTCAATGGAGGGACAATATCTAGGACCAGTTCCCTGGATGACTCCTGAAAACAGGGGCGATCTGTCAATATTTTTCCTTATTATGTCATGGGTATTTTCATTGGTATAGGTAAGCCAGCAGGAAACCTGCTCCTTCTGAATACTGTCCCTGTCCGTTGTAAATGAAAAAGGAATGATTCGTTCATCTCCAAACTGCTCCGTCATCTTTGAGAAATCAATGCTTCTCTTATCAATACGGGCAGGGGTTCCGGTTTTAAAGCGCCGGAGCTCAATACCATTGTCAATAAGGGACTGCGTCAGGTGGGTGGCGGCCTGCAGTCCATTGGGCCCCGTCTGGTTGATTACATTTCCAAAAAGGCATCTTGCCCGCAGATATGTTCCTGTGCAAATCACTGCGCTCTTACAATGGTAAACAGCTCCGGAAACCGTTCTCACACTGACAATCCTTCCATCCTCTATATCAATATCCGATACCTCAGCCTGCCTTATAAAAAGACCCTCTGTATTTTCCAGAACCGTTCTCATGGCTCTTGTGTATTCCTGCTTATCCGCCTGCGCCCGCAGAGAATGAACCGCCGGACCCTTGGAGCTGTTCAGCATTTTCGACTGGATAAAGGCTCTGTCTATATTTTTTCCCATTTCGCCCCCCAGGGCGTCAATTTCACGAACCAAATGTCCTTTGGAGCTTCCTCCTATGTTGGGATTGCAGGGCATCATGGCAATGCTGTCCACACTGACTGTAAAAAGTACCGTACTGCAGCCCAGTCTAGCGCTGGCCAGGGCCGCTTCACACCCTGCATGGCCGGCTCCGATTACAGCTACATCCACATATTCTTCTAAAACAGGCATCTTTCTACCATACTGCAAAAAAGCAGCCTTTCTCAAAAGCAAAAATAGTATTATAAATTAATAAAAATTATTATATAATATAAAAATTATTTTCCCATACAAAATTTTTCAAAGATTCTGTTGACCACATCATCGTCCACCGCTTCGCCGATGATGGTTCCAAGGGATGCATAGGCATCTGTCAGATCGATGGTCCAGAGATCCTCCCCAAAGCCCTGCTCCATGCTGGAAAATACAGCTCTGATACTTTTTTCAGCATCTGCCAGCGCTTCTTTGTGACGGAGGTTAGTGATCATAATCTGGTCATTCACAATGATCTCTCCCCTTTCAAAAAGCTCTGCCATACAATCCTTCAGCTTTTCAAAATCCACGGCCTCTTTGGCGGAAATTCCTATAATTCTGCTGCCCGGTGAGAGTTCTTCAATATCCTCCTTTTTCACAACCGGGGTGAGATCCGTCTTATTGTAAACAATAATGCTTTTCTTGTCTGAAATAAAATTTAATATTTTTCTGTCGTTTTCATCCAAAGGTCTGGAGGAATCCACAACATAGAGAATGAGATCCGCCTCCTCCGCCTGCTTTAGGGAACGCTCCACACCGATTTTTTCCACCACATCGCAGGTTTCCCTGATTCCAGCTGTGTCCACCATCATAAATCCAATACCGGAAATATTGATCTGTTCTGAGAGTACATCCCTGGTGGTGCCGGCTATCTCCGTCACTATAGCCTTTTCCTCTCCGGCAAACAGATTCATCAGGGATGATTTTCCCGCATTGGGTTTTCCAAGGATCACCGTCTTCACGCCCTCCGTGAGCACCCTTCCCTCCTGAAAGCTTCTTTCCAGCTTAGAAATTTCATTTAAGAGCTGCGTAAGCTTCTCTGTCAGTTCCTGATCATAGCCATCCAGGGAAATATGCTCCGGGTCATCCAACGCTGCCTCAATATAGGAAATGGAATCTAATATCTCCCTTCTGATTGCTCTGATTTTTTCCGATAGCCTGCCGCCCAGCTGACCTACTGAAGCTTTTCTGGCAAACTCCGTCTTAGCCTCAATAATGTCAATGACAGCCTCCGCCTCCGCCAGATCCATGCGTCCGTTTAAAAAAGCCCTCTTTGTGAATTCTCCCGGCTCTGCGACCCTGGCTCCAGATGATAAAACCGCTTCCAAAATTCTTTTTGTCACCAGCACACCGCCGTGACAGCTGATTTCAACAGTATTTTCCCCGGTATAGCTATGGGGAGCACGCATAACCAGCACTACCGCCTCGTCCAGAACCTCACCCTCATAAACAATTTTTCCATAGTGGGCGCTATAACCCGGTACCTTCTCAAGGTTGATATTTTTTTCCGAATAAAAAACGCTGTTTCCCACAGAAAAAGCCTGTTCGCCGCTTACTCTGATTACCGATATTCCTGCATTTGTGAGACCTGTGGCGATGGCCGCGATTGTATCTTTTTCTTTCATATTCACATTTCCAGCTCTTCCTTACCAGATTATCCACATTATCATAACAGACTGTTCACTTTTTTTCAACAGCTTCAGAAAAAACCCTGCCAATATAATGCTTCGCATGGGGCAGGTGCTGTCGGCCGCTTGATGGGCTTATCGATCGAGTAGGGGAAAAGAACCCCCTACTCGATTTGCGATGTCGCACAGCTCGCAGTAAAGCTGCTCGCTGTACTTGCCCATCAAATGTCCGCTCATGCAAGCATGGCGGCCGCTTGATGGGCTTATCGCAAAAAAAGAAGATATGCATCGGCATATCCCCTTTTTTATATCTATCTCTGTCTGTTATCCTGATATCTTCTCTCCCGCTTCAGCAAAACCACCACATGTCTGTAAGGCTCCTCGCCCTCGCTCTTGGTGTAGACATATTTGTCCCCCTGCAGTGTGGAATGGATAATCCTTCTCTCATAGGGATTCATGGGCTCCAGCTTCACGGGACGCTTGGTTCTCTTTACCTTGTAAGCAATATTCCTTGCCAGATTCTCCAGCGTCTCCTTGCGTCTCTCCCTGTAATTTTCTGTATCCAGCTTGACTCTGATATATTCCTCCTGGGTCTTGTTCACCACCAGGCTGGTGAGATACTGGAGAGAATCAAGAGTCTGACCCCTCTTGCCGATAATATTTCCCATATTTTCGCCGGACATATTGATTTCAATGGTCTTTTCCTCCTCATTGTAGGAAGCATCCAAATCTACCCCCATGCCCATGCTCTTAAATACATCTGTCAGGAAGCCTGTGGCGGATGAAATCATGTCTCCCTCCGGGAGCTTTTCCATCACTTCCTCTTTTTTCTCTTTCTGAAGCTCTTTCTCCTCTGCAACAGGTTCCTTTTTTCTTGCCTCGATGACAGCAGGCTTGCTTCTCAAGCCTAAGAATCCCTTGCTTCCCTCTTCCAGCACATTGTACTCCAATTCTTCGGTGCTGCAGCCAAGACGAATCATTGCTTCCTTTACGGCTTCATCAACATTCTTTCCTTCAACACGAATATAATCTGTCATACCTCTGTTACCTCTCTATTTCTTGCTGCCCTTCGCAGCCTTTCTCTCATCAAACTGCTTTACCATACTGGCCTTTGCACTCAGGCTGTTGGGGTTTTTTGAAGCGTTCTTATAATATTCTGTCGACTGCTTTATTTTCTCATCCCGTTCCTGCTTTTTAGTATCCGCAGCTTTTTGTACCTCCTCCACATTTCTGGCTGAAACGTTTGCTACTGAAGTAATCTTCTGGGGAGGCAGTCCCTGCTTTGCCCTCTTCGCGTTCATTTTTTCAACATTTTTTCTGATCACATCATTGATATCCATTTTCTTCATGTAGCTGTTAACATAAAGCTGGATCACAAGCGTTGCCACACTGGACACAATCCAGTATACACCGATACATGTGGAGAAGGTGAAGCAGAAAATAACGGACATGATGGGCATGATATTGTTCATCATCTTCATGCTCTGCATCATGGGGCTCTCTTCCTCATTCTTTCCCATCTTCTTTTCAAGCTGAGCCTGCTGAGCTGTGGAAATTTTTACACTGATCCACTGGGTAAGACCCGCCAGAACAGGAATCATCAGCGCCACAAAAATGGCCAGAGGAGCGTAATTACTGAAATTGGTTATATATTCCATGGGAGAATTAAAAAGACTAATTCCCAGGAAGGAATTCATTTGTTCAATCTGCGATACCTGATCTGAAATCTGAAGACTGGGAAAAATTTCCTGAAGTCTTGTCCACTCCTTGACATCAAAATTATACATCATGTCAATGAGCTTATTGGTATTTGCCAGATCCGCCTGAGTAATGCTGTTGCTTGTGGCAAGAGTGATGATATCCTCGTTGGCGGTATAATTCGCAATACCTGTCAACTGATTTACAATCTGCATATATACATCCTTGACGGAGCTTACATATGCAGGCACATTATACACAACCTTGTACAGCGCAAACATAATAGGAAACTGGATCAGCAGCTGCAGACAGCTTCCTGTGGGCTTTACACCATATTTCTGGTATACAGCCTGCATCTCCATATTCTGCTTCATCATGGATTCGTTATCTTTTTTTCCTTTGTACTTGTTCTGGATCGCCTGGATCTCAGGCGTCATATAGCTGTTCATCTTGGAAAACTTCTGCTGCTGAACAGTCATGGGCAGCATCAACAGTTTCACAATAATGGTGAATATGATGATACCCACACCAATATTTATGATACCAAACTGACTGGTCACCATAAATATGGCATTCATAATGTATCCCAAAAGTGTGGCGATGGGACCAATGATGAATGTATTGCTTTTTGTCATCAAAATAAACTGCAATCGTTTACCTCCTAGTTATGGAACAGGGTCAAATCCTCCCTTTGAAAAGGGATTGCATCGAAGTATCCTCCAGATAGCAAGACATAAGCCCTTACAGGCCCCATATTTTTCTATGGCTTCCAGGGCATACTGAGAACATGTGGGAATATATCTGCAGCATTTAAAACCCTTGTGGGGAGAAAATCTGCGATAGGCCTTTATAAACTTTATCATAATCCTTGCGGCCATAGACCTCTTCTTTCCTGAATTCATTTTCCCTCTTCAGAAACCTCTTCACTCTCCAAAAGAATGTGGTGTCTTTCAAGAAGCTTCAAGTAAGCTTCACAGATTTCTCTGTATCCCGCATCCTTTGCCGCCGGTCTTGCTACGATCACCATATCAAAACCTCCTGCCAGCTGCTCCTTATTTAACCGATAGGCTTCCCTGATCAGTCTCGATACACGATGTCTTACAATACTGTTTCCTGTTTTTTTGCTGACGGAAATTCCGATTCTGGATACTTCTAAATGATTCGGTGCAGCATACATGATCAAATACCTGTTGGCATAGGATTTTCTCATGCCGTATACACGCTGAAACTCACTGTTTTTTTTCAAACCATTGATGTTTTTCATACCTGTTCATACCAATGTTTCAGGCTTTCACCTTTACCGCTAAAAAGAAGAAAGGTCACATATAACATGCGACCCGTAATCTGTCTGTCTCCTTATCTGCTCTGCATCTTCTTAAGCAGATAATACCTTTCTTCCTTTTGCACGTCTTGCAGATAATACCTTTCTGCCATTTGCAGTTCTCATTCTTGCACGAAAACCATGTACTCTGGCTCTTGCCCTGGTCTTAGGCTGAAATGTCATCTTCATAATATATCTACCTCCAATATTCTACAAATCTACATAGTAAGACATCAAACCACATTATATGAAATCTCTGATTATTAGTCAAGCACAAAATTTCAAAAATTTTCTTCTGTTTCTATTCTCCATTTTTTTCGTTCCGGCTTATCGCACAAAAGAAATTTATCCACAAAATGTGGATAAATTGTGGATAAGTGGATGATTGGTTTTTATTCTCCTTTTATTTATGAATTTCTTCCTATTAATAACAGCACTATTTTTATTTATCCACATCACTTTGCTTTTCCACAGCTTATACCACATCAATCAACACATTATCCACAGGCTTTTCCACATGATGCGTCAAACCTCAAACTATATCATCCCTTCTTTAATATACTAAATAAGCTTTGTAGCAGCATTAAGCTTTTCAGAAACTCTTTTGTTTTCAGGGAAACTTTTCCCAGGTAATTGCAAATTATTAAATTTTGTTGTACAATAAAACAGAATGTTTCTTTTAAAGTGGGAGAAGTGTGGTCTTTTTTCATCTTACTTTTTGATATGAATACTAAGCAGATGATAAATATGCATTTCTGATAGGAGTAGGGATATATGTTTGAACAGATCAGAGACAACTGGGATAAAATAAGGGAATATCTAAAAAATGAATACGAGCTTTCAGAGGTTTCCTACAAAACCTGGATTCTTCCCCTGGTTCCTGCCAGGCTTGATGAAAATACCAGCAGCCTCTACATCATTTTTTCCGATGAAGAAAAAAATCTCATGATCGAGTATGTGATAAACAAATACAAGATCAAAATTGAAGTGGCCATCGAGGAGATTACCGGTATGCATGTCAATGCGCTGATCGTTTCAAAACTTCCCGATGAAGCTCCTTCGCCCTCTGAGAAGAATACTCCTAAAAGCTATAATGTGGATCCGGTTTATTTTAAAAATTCAAACCTTAATCCCCGCTACACCTTTGACACCTTTGTTGTTGGCCCAAACAATAATCTGGCCCATGCCGCATCCCTGGCGGTTGCGGAATCCCCGGCTGAAAAATATAACCCTCTTTTTTTGTACGGAGGAGTAGGTCTGGGAAAGACCCATCTGATGCATTCCATTGCACACTTTGTGCTGAGCAATGACCCTACAAAAAAAATTTTATATATTTCCAGTGAGAAATTCATGAATGACATGATTGAATCCATCCGTAACAAGAATCCCAACGCCATGTCAGAATTTCGAAATAAATACCGCACAAACGATATTTTGCTGATTGACGATATCCAGTTTATCGCGGACAAGGAGGGAACCCAGGAGGAATTTTTCCACACCTTCAATGCTCTCTATGAGGCAAAAAAACAGATCGTGATCTCCTCAGATAAACCGCCGAAGGCGCTGACCACCTTGGAGGATCGCCTTCGTTCCCGTTTTGAGATGGGACTTACAGCGGATATATCAACCCCGGACTATGAAACCCGTATGGCCATCCTACGAAAGAAGGAGGAAATAGAGGGATATAACATTGACAATGAGGTACTTAAATATATTGCTGAAAACATTAAGACAAATATTCGTGAGCTGGAGGGTGCGCTCACAAAGATCATTGCCTTTTCAAAGCTGAACAAGGCCGAAATCAACTTAAAAACCGCAGAGGAGGCATTAAAGGACCTGATCTACCCTGAAGCCACAAGAAAGATCACATCAGAATCCATTATTCATATTGTGGCGGAGCATTTTAATCTTCAGGACGAAGATTTAAAGTCCGCAAAAAAAAGCAATGATGTCGCATACCCCAGACAAATAGCCATGTATCTGTGTAAATCTATGACTGAGGATACCCTTAATCAGATAGCCGCCGCCCTTTGTAAGAAGGATCACACTACTATTCTTCACGGGTACAAGAAAATTAAGACGGATATCAGCAATGACCCTTCATTAAAGAACACCATTGATACTTTAATTAAAAAAATCAATCCATCCTAAGTGGATAAAAGGAGATTAAAATGTGGATAACAAGAAAAAGATGTGTATAAATTTTTTATTTTCCTCCGGCTGCAAAAAGGGCTGTGGAAAAACAGATACTTTTCCACATCTGTTCCGGCCTGTATTCACACCCTTTTTCAATGTGCCTTATGCTTTATTTTTAAGGTTCAAAAGCACATTTCCACATTTTCACAGACCCTACTACTGCTGCTACTAAGAATAAATATAATACATACCACCCACATGTTCAATATGCACTGGAAAGGAGTTATTCACAATGAAAATCATCTGTCCAAAGGAATCCCTTTTGAAGGGTGTAAATATTGCATTAAGAGCTATACCGGCTAAAACCACCATGACCATCATGCAGTGTATTCTTATCAACTGCAATGCAGGCCGTATCACCTTTACCTCCAATGACGGTGAGCTTGCCATCGAAACGATCGTGGAAGGAAGCATAGAGAAGCCGGGGCATGTAGCCCTGGAGGCTAAGATTTTTTCTGATATCATCAGACGTCTACCCGACAATGACGTAACTATTGAGGTTGACAGCAGCTTCTCAGTTAAGATTACCTGCGAGAAGGCAAAATTCAATATTTCAGGTAAGGAAGGTGATGATTTTACAGGTCTTCCATCCATCGTAAAGGATCGCTATATCAGTATTTCACAATTTAACCTGAAAGAAATCATCCGTCAGACCATTTTTTCCATCTCTGACAGTGATAATAACCATATGATGGCCGGGGAGCTTTTTGAGATAAAGGGCGATAAGCTTCAGATTGCGTCTCTTGACGGACATCTCATTTCCATCCGCCGTCTTGAACTCAAGGATACCTATGATGATAACAAGGTTATAATTCCCGGAAAGACGCTGAATGAAATAAGCAAGATTTTGTCCGGCGGAGTAGAGGATGAGGTTTTGATTTATTTCACCAAAAATCATATTCTCTTTGAATTTGACAAAACAATTGTTGTATCCAGGCTTATCGAGGGAGAGTATTTTAAAATTAACAACATGATTTCAGGGGATTACGAGACGAAGATGGTCATTAATAAGCGGGAGCTTATGGGGTGTATAGACAGAGCAACCCTTCTTGTGCGGGAAAATGATAAAAAACCTCTGATCATGAATATAACAGATGACACCATGGAGTTAAAGCTGATGAGCGCTATCGGCTCCCTGCGGGAGGATATTGGCATCACAAAGACAGGAAAGGATATCATGATTGGATTTAATCCCGTATATCTGATGGATGCTCTGCGTGTGATTGACGATGAGGAGGTTACCATCTATATGGTTAATTCCAAGGCTCCGTGCTTTATAAAAAATGAGGAGGAAAGCTATATCTACCTGATTTTGCCTGTGAATTTCAATATAAATTAAATGAGTGAGGAATGGAGCGAATGATGGAAAGTATAAAGCTGAGAGAGGAATATATAAAGCTGGGTCAGGCTTTAAAGGCTGCTAATCTGGTTGAGAGCGGTGTTGAGGCAAAATATGAGATATTGGATGGACGTGTGAAGGTCAACGGAGAGGTGTGCACCATGCGGGGAAAAAAGCTTTACGCAGGGGATGAGATTGAGTACGAAGGTGTGCATGTAAAAATAGAACAGTAACATGAAGTTATCATCAATAGAATTAAAAAACTATCGAAATTATCGGGAAATACATATAGATTTTGATAAAAATGTAACTATTTTTTACGGAGATAACGCCCAGGGAAAGACAAATATTCTGGAGGCCGTTTACGTATGCGCCACCACCAAATCCCATCGATCCGCGAAAGACCGCGATTTGATCCTCTTTGGCGAGGACGAGGCTCACATTAAGATGATGCTTGCGGAAGGGGATACAAAAACCCGTGTGGATATGCATATCAAGAAAAATAGGAGCAAGGGAATAGCGGTGGATGGGCTGATGCTGAGAAAGGCCAGCGATCTTTTTGGTTATTTGAACGTCGTATTTTTTTCTCCCGAGGATTTGAATATTATAAAAAATGGCCCTTCAGAAAGAAGAAAATTTGTTGATTGCGAGCTGTGCCAGCTGGATAAAATATATTTATATAATATAGTAAATTATAATAAGGTTTTAAGCCAGAGAAGCCGGATTTTAAAGGATATTGGATTTCGTTCGGATTACGGACAGCTTCTGGAGATATATGACAACCAGCTCAGTGTCTATGGGGATGTGGTGATCAGATCAAGAAGGGAATTTATAAAGGAGCTGAATAAAATCATTCTGGAGATCCATGGAAGGCTGTCAGGGGGAAAGGAAAAGCTTGAGATTATCTATGAACCAGATGTGGAGGAGGGAAATATTTTTAATATCCTAACAAAAAACAGAGAGAGGGATATCAAACAGAAGCTTACAAATGCTGGTCCTCACAGAGATGATATCAATTTTATCATCAATGGAGTGGATATCAGAAGGTTCGGATCACAGGGTCAGCAGAGGACGGCTGCTTTGTCTCTGAAAATGGCGGAAATACGTCTGGTGGAGAGGATGACAAAGGAGAAGCCCATCCTTCTTCTGGACGATGTGCTGAGCGAGCTGGATTCTAGCAGGCAGAATTATCTGTTAAACAGCATTCAGGATATACAGACTCTTATTACATGTACAGGTCTGGATGACTTTGTCAATAACAGGTTTCATATTGACAGGGTTTACAAAGTTTTAGGCGGGCATATTATCGAAAATGTTATTTAAGCTTATGGGTTTTGAAGGAACCATCCAGATATTCTACAGTATAAAAAAAGATCGATTTATATAAAAAAGAATGTTTGTATAAAGTTTTATTAGCAGCCCCTTGGGCACAGGAAGTGAGAGGAACAATATGGCAAACGAGGATTATGGTGCAAGTCAGATTCAGATTCTGGAAGGGTTGGAGGCAGTCAGAAAGCGTCCGGGAATGTATATCGGAAGTACCTCCGAAAAAGGGCTTCATCACCTGGTTTATGAGATCGTGGATAATGCAGTGGACGAGGCTTTAGGGGGATATTGCGATTGTATTGAGGTAGAGATTGAAAAGGGTGATATCATCCGGGTTGTGGACGATGGAAGAGGTATCCCCGTGGACATCCATCCCAAGGCAGGAATTCCTGCTGTGGAGGTTGTATTTACTATTCTTCACGCAGGAGGAAAGTTTGGAGGAGGAGGTTATAAGGTTTCCGGCGGTCTCCACGGTGTGGGGGCTTCCGTGGTCAATGCTCTTTCCCAGTGGCTGGAGGTAACCATCTACATGGATGGAAAAATTTACAGCCAGCGCTATGAGAGGGGGAAGGTTGTAAAGCCATTGACGATTATTGGTGAATGTGATCAGGAAAAGCATGGCACCATGGTGGAATTCAAGCCGGATGAAAAGATATTTGAAACACTTGAATTCAGCTATGATACCCTTCGGACAAGGCTTCGTGAAACGGCTTTCCTTACGAAAAATCTGAAGATTATTCTCCGGGATACCAGGGAGGAGGAAATCAAGGAGGAAACCTTCCACTATGAGGGAGGAATCAAGGAGTTTGTAAGCTATCTCAATAAGAGTTCTTCAGCCCTTTATGGGGATATCATCTACTGTGAGGGTACGGTTAACAATGTATATGTGGAGGTGGCTTTTCAGCACAACAACACCTATTCAGAAAATGTGTATTCATTTGTAAACAACATTATTACTCCGGAGGGAGGAACCCATCTGGTAGGATTTAAAAACGCTATCACAAAGACCTTTAATGAATATGCCAGAAATATGAAATTCTTGAAGGACAGTGAGCAAAATCTGATGGGGGAGGATATCCGGGAGGGTATGACTGCAATCATCAGCATCAAGGTGGAGGAGCCCCAGTTTGAGGGTCAGACCAAACAGAAGCTTGGAAACTCCGAGGCTAGGGGAGCTGTGGACAGCATTGTGTCCGAGCAGCTGACCTACTACCTGGAGCAAAATCCGGCAGTGGGAAAAATCATCTGCGAAAAATCCGTAGTTTCCATGAGAGCCCGCATTGCGGCAAGAAAGGCCAGGGATCTCACAAGGAGAAAGACGGCTCTTGACGGTATGGGGCTTCCAGGAAAGCTGGCGGACTGCTCCGACAAGAATCCGGAAAACTGCGAGATCTATATCGTGGAGGGAGATTCCGCCGGCGGCTCTGCAAAGACGGCTCGGTCCAGGGAGACCCAAGCGATTCTTCCCCTGAGGGGAAAAATTTTGAATGTGGAAAAGGCCAGGCTGGATCGGATCTATGGAAATGCAGAGATCAAGGCCATGATTACCGCATTTGGAACAGGAATCAACGAGGATTTTGATATAACAAAGCTTCGATATGGAAAAATCATCATTATGACCGATGCGGATGTGGACGGCGCTCATATTGCTACACTGCTGCTGACATTTATATACAGATTCATGCCGGAGCTTATCAAAACAGGCCATGTATATCTGGCTACGCCTCCTCTTTATAAGATCGAGAAAAATAAAAATGTATGGTACGCTTATTCCGATGAGGAGCTGAACAGCATTCTGACAGAAATCGGCCGTGACAGCAGCAATAAGATTCAGCGCTATAAGGGACTTGGGGAGATGGATGCGGAGCAGCTCTGGGATACCACCATGGATCCCAAAAAGAGGATTCTCAAGCGTGTAAACATGGATGAAGATTCAAAGAGCGAGCTGGATCTGACATTTACGACTCTTATGGGGGATGAGGTGGAGCCCAGAAGAGAATTTATAGAGGCCAATGCAAAGTATGCCAACTATATGGAATATCAGGGTTGACAGTTGAAAAGAGCGGATAATCACCATGTATAAAATTTCATCGCGAAAGGGTATTTGGCTGTTATGGATGAAAATATTTTTGACAAAATTCATGAGGTGGATTTAAAAAAGACCATGGAGCAGTCCTATATTGACTATTCCATGAGTGTAATTGCTGACCGGGCGCTTCCGGATGTGAGAGATGGATTAAAGCCGGTACAGAGAAGAATCCTCTACTCCATGATTGAATTAAATAATGGACCCGACAAGCCCCACAGGAAATGTGCAAGAATTGTGGGTGATACAATGGGTAAATATCATCCCCACGGCGACAGCTCCATATATGGAGCGCTGGTGAATATGGCGCAGGAATGGTCCATCCGGTACCCGTTAGTGGACGGTCATGGAAATTTCGGCTCTGTGGATGGAGACGGCGCCGCCGCCATGCGATATACGGAGGCAAGACTGACAAAAATCAGTATGGAGATGCTGGCGGATATCAACAAGGATGTGGTGCGCTTTGCTCCAAACTTTGACGAGACGGAGAAGGAACCCACAGTTATGCCCGCCCGTTTTCCCGCCCTTTTGGTAAACGGAGCCACAGGCATTGCGGTAGGTATGGCTACCAATATCCCCCCCCACAACCTGAAGGAATGTATTGGCGCTGTAGTTAAAATTATTGACAATAAAGTCAATGAAGGCCGGGATACCACCATTGAGGAGGTTATGGAGATCGTAAAGGGGCCGGATTTTCCCACAGGAGCCACCATTGTAGGAAGAAGGGGAATTGATGAGGCCTACAGGACAGGCCGGGGAAAAATCAAGGTTCGCGCGGTGACGGAAATAGAACCCATGGAGGGCGGAAAAAACCGCATTATCGTATCAGAGATTCCTTATCTGGTAAATAAGGCGAGGATGATTGAAAAAATTGCGGATCTGGTAAAGGAAAAGAGGATTGACGGTATCACCGCTCTCCGGGACGAGACAAACCGGGAGGGTATGAGAATCTGCATCGAGCTGAGAAAGGATGTGAATCCCACCGTCCTCTTAAACCAGCTTTACAAGCATACTCAGCTCCAGGATACCTTCGGAGTGATTATGCTGGCGCTGGTAAACGGACAGCCCAAGGTATTAAATCTTCTCCAGATGCTGGAATATTACCTGGATCACCAGAAGGATGTTGTTACCAGAAGAACCAGATTTGACCTGAACAAGGCGGAGAGACGGGCCCATATCTTGGAGGGTCTGCTGATTGCTTTGGATAATATTGACAGAGTCATTGGCATTATCAGAGGTTCTGAAAGCGTTGCTGTGGCAAAGCAGTCCCTGATGGAGGAATTTTTGCTGACAGAAATTCAGGCCTCTGAGATTGTGGACATGCGGCTGCGGGCTCTGACAGGTCTGGAGCGGGAGAAGCTGGAAAAGGAATATAAGGAGCTCATGGAGCAGATTGATTATCTGAAGGCTATTCTGGCAGATGAAAATAAGCTGATGGGTGTGATCCGGGAGGAGATTTCCGCCATCGGAGAAAAGTACGGGGATGACCGCAGAACTGCTATCGTTATGGATGAGGGAGAATTTGACGATGAAGACCTTATCCCTGCAGAAAATACGGTGATTGCCATGACAAGGCTGGGCTATATCAAGCGCATGAATGTGGACAACTTTAAGGCACAGAACCGGGGCGGACGGGGAATCAAGGGCATGCAGACCCTTGACGATGACTATATAGAGGATTTTCTTATGACCTCCACCCATTTCTATGTCATGTTCTTTACAAATATGGGAAGGGTATACAGATTAAAGGCGTACCAGATTCCCGAAGCCTCACGCATGTCCCGGGGGGTGGCCATTGTGAATCTCCTGCAGCTTGGACCGGATGAAAAAATCTCATCCATAATCACCATGGAAAAGTACGAGGAGGAAAACAGTCTGGTCATGGCTACAAAGAGGGGCATTGTGAAAAAGACCCCTGTTTTTGAATTCCTGAATATCAATAAGAATGGTATTCGGGCCATCAGCCTGATGGAAGGAGACGAGCTCATCGGCGTAAAGCTGGTGAAAGAGAATATGGATGTGCTTCTGGTATCTGCCATGGGTCAGTGTATGCGCTTCCATGAGAGTGATGTGCGGGCAACAGGGCGTACCTCCATGGGTGTGAGGGGTATGAATCTCTCAGAGAAAGACGAGCTGATCGGTATGCAGATCAGTGCCCAGGGGGATTATCTGCTCTTTGTCACGGAAAATGGGATGGGAAAGAAAACGCGCATAGAAGAATTCCCAGTCCATTTCCGGGGAGGAAAGGGCGTGCGCTGCTACAATGTGACAGAAAAAACAGGAAGGCTTGTTGCTATCAAGGGTGTTGTGGACAATATGGAGGTTATGCTCATCACCAATGAGGGCATCATCATCCGCACCCGTGTCAATGAGATATCCACAACAGGGCGTGTGGCAAGCGGCGTGAAGCTGATGAATATTGAATACGGAGAAAATACGAAGGTGGTTGGAATTGTCCGTGTTTGGGGCAGCCAGGACGACGAGGAGGAATTCTCCGACACAGAAGAATAAAAAGAAAGGATTGCGGCAGATATGAACATATTTGCCGCAAAGGTATATTAAGTTGAAAAATATTGAGGCAGCATTGATCACAAAAACTGTCAGTGAGATGTGTATAGAGGCAAATCATGTGCTTTCACCGGATATGAGAGCGCTTATGGAACAGGCAGCTTCAGAGGAGGAATCGCCTCTTGGAAAACAGATTTTAGAACAGCTTCTGGACAATTTAAGGATTGCGAAGGAAGATATGATTCCCATCTGTCAGGATACAGGTATGGCTGTTTTTTTTGTGGAGGTGGGCCAGGATGTACATGTGGAGGGAAATCTTACGGAGGCCATCAATGAGGGAGTAAGAAAAGGGTATGCGGAGGGATATCTTCGCAAATCTGTGGTGAAAGACCCTATTTTCCGTGAAAATACTAAGGATAATACCCCCGCCGTCATTCATTATGAGCTTGTGGAGGGCGATCAGGTGAAGATTACCATTGCGCCCAAGGGTTTTGGCAGCGAGAATATGAGCAGGATCTTTATGTTAAAGCCTGCGGATGGCATAGAGGGTGTGAAGGAGGCTGTTCTTAC
>CALWLH010000011.1 GCA_944381475.1 uncultured Lachnospiraceae bacterium
CCTGCTTCTAAACCCTTGCGGATTTCAATCATTTGTCTTACTTCAAACTTCGGCTTGGCGTAAACGGCTACATCCAGTCCTGCTTCTAAACCCTTGCGGATTTCAGAAATTTGTAATTTATCAAATACTTTCTGGTTATCGTAAAAAGTTATGTCCATTCAATCATCCTCCACTTTTTTGTTTTCGGTTATGGGGTATTTCTTATTTCCTTCTTCTCCTCTCTCGTCTTTCTCATTCTCGTAAAACTGAGGCTTATTCCTGCCGAAAATATAAAACAAAACAACGCCTAAAAGCATCGAGTTACCCATGAACAGTGCAAATATGACAGTATCCACAATGCTATTGCCCATACATCTTGAAACCGCTATTACTAATATTACCTGGAGCGCAAACAGTATTGCCAACAATCTCCTTTCAAACATATCATCAAACATATATCTATCTCCTTGTTAAATTTTTCTGACTTTTGGAAAAATTACCGTTGTTTGTTCGCCTATCGCTTCTGCTATGCATAACAATTCTCCTCCCATTTGCGGACCAGCTGCTCGATAAACATCTGTGTCTGCATAAAGAGCTCCTCATTCATGCCCGCCAGGGTAAGCCCATAGAGATCCCGCTCCTCAGCAACAAACAGGATGTTTCCCAGGATGGGATTATGGGAACCCGACCCGTAAAGGAAGGAACCCACCACGTTAAACTCCGGCTGCTCCCGGCGCAGCATAAATTCCTCATCCACCAGCATGACGACCCTCTGGCCTCCTCCGGTTAACGCCCTGCCCCTGTTGATCTCCTGTAAGCCCCAGGGGCGGACCACCTCGTAAAAATCACAACCGCCGCTGATCAGCTCACACAGCACCTGCCTCTCCTTGTCCCCATCCTCCATCGGGAAGCGATGTACACTGATTCCGCATCCAGGCGTTACCTTGATTATCCAACCCCTTTCCTCAAAACTCACCTCCATCACCTCCGCTCCTCCTTGTCATTTCATCCAGAACCCTTTCCAGCTCCACGCAGATCATGTCCTCCAGGCCCGCTTCCCGAAGCGCCTTTTCCAGCTCCGTTTCAAGCTCCGTTTCAAGCTCCTTATCCGACTCCCCGTTCACCAGGGCTTCGGTGTAGCCTGAAAGCCTGCCGTCCAGCAGCTTTCCAATCATCGCTTCCAAGGGCCCGTCTATTCTGCGGCATACCTCCTCTGCCACCTTCTGGCTGGTGACCTCCATCCACTTCTCTATATCTCCATCTAACCTTCCCATTATGTTCTGCCTCCTTTATCGGCTTTTCATTATTTTTTGCCTTAAACAGCTCATCGTAGTGACCAATCATTTGCTCCTCCATCTTTTGTATTTTCCGGCCGCAGCCTGGTAATTCTTCTCTGCCCTTGACATCTCCTCCCGGATCTCCTTTACTGACCTCATTTGCCCTCCTTTCTCAAAAATTTTTGGAATCAAAAAGAGCAGCTATCTGAAATAACTGCTCTTAAGACTATATAACCGGGTGGGTTACACTATTTAATTGTGTTATAACTTTAATCCAGGTATGCGGGATTCCTCTCTACGACCCCGTTAAGAAGAGGCCCTCCATTATTATTAGTGTTGGTAAATAATGCTACAGCATATACGCTACCATCTGTGGAACGGTAGTAGGCAATACCACAATACATCTGACTGCCATTTGGGTTTTCTGCAGAATGTTTACTGGTAATAATGCTGTAATGCCCAGGGCTCCCCTTCCAGGCTGCCCAGGTAATATTGGCCAGACTCTCCGGCCCACCATTCGCCGCATAGTTGACTGTACCCATGGCTGCGGAAATGATCTCGGATGCCCCGCTAAAACATCCCTTGTGGGAAAAGTCATCCTGCAGCTCCTTCGCCCTGATCTTTGCAAGCTCCGCCAGGGTGTCGTTCCAGATGAGAGAATTAAGTCCCAGGGAATTCCTCTCCTGGTTGAAGATGTTAAACTCCAGCTGGGCCGCCTCCTCATCGTAGGTATCTGGACGATACCCTTTCGATTCTGATACATAAGTTTCAAATGTCAACCCTTTATAATAAAGAGTTATCCTATAATCATCTTGCGGCGCAATAACATTTTCTAAACCAGTGACATTCTTCTTAGCATCATCTTTGAGACGGTACACTATAATTCCATTATTTCCCTGATATGTGACCATATACTCATAATCTTCGGGGCTTACATATTCACCATTATAGTGATGTACATCCACGCCTGCATTTGTAAACGTAGGAGTTAGACTTAACAAGCAGGTGCTTCCATACGGATTTTCCCTGATTTCCAACCCCTCCGGAACCTCATCCAACCCATAGGTCTTTGTGGCCGTAGGTGTCTGGGTCGGGTCCGGTGTTGGTGCTGACGTAGGTGTAGGCGCCTCAGTCGGGGCCGGCATCGCCGCTGGTCTCTTTGCCGCTTTTACCGTCACCGTTGTGCTCACGCCCTGGTAGCTCACCGTGACCTTGTTTGTCTCCCCGGTAAGGGCCAGGGGGCTTGCGCTCCAGCCAGCGGGGTTTGTGAGGGTGGTTCCATCGCTCATGGTCACCGTCACCGTGAAGTCCGCTCCCGTCAGGGTGTCACCAATGTAGTGGCTGCCGGATACGCTGGCGGTTATGCTCTTCACCCGATCCTCTTCCTCGGTGGTCTCCGGAACCTTGGTGGGTACCGGCGTGGGATACTTTGTGGGAGCTGGGCTCTGGGAGGTCTCCTCCTGCTCAGCGGTTTCCTCTATCTGGCTTTCCTCATCCTGGCTTTCTTCGCTTTCCTCATCCGAAGCAGTATCCTTTTCTGTAGTCTCCTGCTCCATACTCTCCTGCTCTGTGCTCTCCTCTTCTGCCCGGCCTTCCTCCCCGTCCTGCCCTGTGGCTGCCTCCGGGGTCTCTTCCTCGCTGGCGCTTTCATTTTCCGTCTGGGTGGTTTCTTTTTCCGTCTCCTCCGTCTCCTCTGTGCTTGCCTCCTGGGACGGTTCATCGCTGCCGGATGCCGCCGTGTCAACGCTGGAGGAAGCATCCGGGATATTCTCTACCGTCTCACCGCCCTGGCTGCAGGCGGTGAGGGATACAATCATTCCTGCCGCTAAAATAATCGGCGCAAAGCTCTTTCTTCTCATTTTTTAACCTCCTCTCTGCAGGTCTTTATTCTGGTCTTTATTTGCTTCCCGGCTATTTGCCCTGGCTGTATCAATCATTCTTCCTCTGCCTTTTCCCCCTGTTTCTCCATGTTCTCCATACAGCAGACTAGGAAAAGCGTAACAGAGACAATGATGATTGTGCATGTGCGCAGCCCCAGCGATATCTTTTCTGCCTGTGAGAAGCTTGCATGAAAAAACATGCGGCAAATCTGAAATATGCTCCGAACCAGGCCAAGCATGATCTGGGCCGTCAGCAGGATCTTTCCTATACGTGAATAGGACACTTCCTTGTCCTTGTCCTTCTCTTTCATACTTACCTCTTTCTGACGCACTTGCTGCGTCTATGTGATAGATTTGGGTGATAGATTTGGAAAGCTAAATGCCTTTACAAATCCGGTCAAAAATGCTATTATATTTTTAAGGGAAAGCACCCACTCCAAAGTGGATGCCTCGTAAATAGTTTTATGCTCTAACGAGCATCGCCTATCCTGTTGGCCGACAGGATAGGCATTTTTTTATTTCTTCTTCTTATTATCGAAAAAGGAAATAAATGCAATAATCAAGCCGCTATAGGCTATCAGTAGTCCTAGAATATCCAGGACGGTATCGATAATCTCATAAGCTGTCATACCGCATCACCTCCCTTCTATGTATTTCCGCCTGAAATCAGGCAGATACATCTTCTGGAGGCTGCTTTCTTAATTATTTTAGCACATAGTAAAACGATTTCTTAATACTGGGATCCTATTTAGCATCTAAACTTTTAGCCTCATCCTACTGATTATACGGAACTTATAAATATATTTTGGTAATTTGGGGCAATCCCTTCACTATATTTCTTCTCTATCCTCTTAATCCAACAGCAAGGTATGGGGGATTATTATACCTATTAATAAAGCAACATCCTAATCATCAGACAATATACAAACCGCCATTGTAAAAATTAAGGCCTTCACTTATTCTTTCCTGCATTCTATTATTTCCTTTTTAACACATTCTTTTTTATTTGTAAATGTATATTCTTCTTGTATTTTGTATGTTATTTCAAGGCTTCCCATCCATAAGGCAATTCCATTCCAGAATTTTTCTTTTAAGCTTTTACCCAGGGTGTTTTCCTAGATTTTTCCTGTCTAAAAGGAATGACATGAAACCATTATCATTCAACAAATTTCATATCATTCCATTTCCCGTCAACCTGCAGATACTGTAAAAAAACAGTTGTCCTCTGCAGGAAGAATATCACAAAAGATATTTCAAAATCTTTTCCATGGAATTTGATTTACTCTCGTTCCCTTTCGGGCAACGGACACATACCTGTTTCACCTGATTGCAGCTCCAGCAAAAAAAAGACAGGAGTCTTTAGGGATACAATCCGTGCAATCCATATGGTAATCCGAGAAAATTCCATATACATGTGTGTCCTCACCGGGCTTCACACAGGGGCATGGCAGCTGCACCTGCTGACCCGCTCCCATCCTCTGAACTCAGAACCTTTTTAAATATCAGGCGGAACGTTCTACAAATGATCATGGCAGATTCCCATGCAGATGCACTGAAACAAAAATATGTGTTTACGCTAACTTGTCAAGGTGCTTTTCTTTACAGCAATTAATTTATCACATCATTCTATTATAATCAAGTTTATTTTTGTATTCCGAATATTCGCTTAATTCACATTGAATTATCTAAATTTTACAATTTTGTAAATAGAAAGAAAAGCTGTCTTGTCCGATCTGTACAACCGGTTAAGACAGCTTTTCGTTGGTACCCTGGCTGCAGTACCTGATAACCCTTCGGCCTGAACCTGTTCCCCCGGGATATCATCCTGTATATCGGGAGCAGAAACCCCATTATATTTGCGCGTTGGCTTCAGGTAAGGCTGGTCATCATCTATGTACCTCTATAATTCTTTTATTTTATTCCGGAGGTTCTGGGCATTCTCTGTATCTCCTGCCTGCCAGTACGCCTTGGCACATTCTTCAGCGATGATCTTCCAGGTTTCATTTTTCCCAAAACATATTTCAATAAGACTCAATGCCTGTGCATAGGCATTTGCCGCCTCCTGATAGGAACCATTGTTATACAGGATCTGTCCTCGAAGAGTCAGCAGCGCTCCGTACTGGGGATCCTGGGGATTATGTTCCAGGAAAAGCCGCTCTCCCTTCTGAAGATATCCATGGGCCCGGATCCCATCCCCCAAAAGCTGGGCATTCATGGCCATATTGGTATAGGTGACGGCCAGCTCCAGCCCGTTTTCCCGAAACAGCTTTAAAATCTGCTCTGTCTTTTGAAAATATTCCAGAGCCTGTCCGTACTGCTGCAGCCCCTGACAGGTCAGGGCCATGTCATTGTAAAGCGCTGCAAAGCGGATATCATCCGGCCTGAGATTTTCCTGGTAAATCTGCTCCAGGGCGTCATAGCACTCCAGCGCATCCAGCGCTTTTCCTCCCTCCCTGTAGGAGACGGCAGCATTGTTCAGAGCAGAGGCATGGGGCGCAGTTCCCGTAAGTCCCATGGCATGAAGCAGCGTCAGCGCCTGCTCCGCCACGTTCATGGATTCCGCAAAATGCTCCTCTGCCCGGTAAACCCCTGAAAGCTCGATAAGAATCGACAAGCTGGCGCGGGCATCATTGAGGGACGCTGCCCGGGAAAGGGCATTGAGCAGCAGCCCCTCCGCCTCTGAAAGCTTTCCCGCAGCAAGCAGCTCATCCAGTGTTTCCAATAATTCATCCATATTCATGTTAAAATTCCGTTCCCATATACTCTTCCACAACAGTGAAGGGAGCTGTGCCGATGCTCATGAAGGATTCGTAGATTTCCTTGTATTCCGCTCCCGTTTCCCCAGCATAGTCCTCAATGATTTCCTCTGTTAGGATATAGCCCAGGGAATAGGGAAGGAATGCGCCAGGGTCCCCCACACTGATATCCATCAGGTATTCTGCCAGACTGTCGTTAAGCCCCAGCCCTTCCAGATAATCGGCAATCTGATCCAGAGTCCAGCCCTTGCCGTTGACCGCCAGATCAATATAGGCACACAGATCATAGTTGATGCAGCTGTCAACCAGAATGATGTTCTTTAAAGCCTCCGAAATCTCTGCATAATCCAGGCTCTTATACTCCGCGTACATGGCCCAGCCCTCAGAATATCCCAGATGGGAGATCAGCTGCTCAACGGAATAGGCGCCGCAGGACTGCTGCACATTGAACTGCAGCATATGTCCCGGATAGCCCTCATGGGCCAAAGTCATAAACAGGGTGGTGGGATCGTCTCCGGTGGCAGATGCATTCACCCGGATCACGTTCACATCCGCCGCGTCGATCCTGGGAATCAGGTAATAAGCCAGAATGCCGTCAATCTCCAGAGATTCGGGCAGCTCTGAGACCATCCAGCTGGCATTCTCATACTGGGGAAAGTCCGGGCCCATGGTCTGGATAAAATACTCTAAAATGTCCTCTGCTTGATTATTTCCCGGGTAGGAAATATCCCCGGAGTAATACTGATCATATAGGGATGAATTAAATGTGGCATAGCGAATCAGCTTCTTAATATTTTCATCCAATCTCTGATCCAGAAGCACCATCAGCTCGTCAATGCTCATATTAGCGCCCACGGCATCCTCCACCAGATACTCATAGTAGTCCAGGCCGCCCTCATAGTAATACAAGCCCTCACCCTTTGGATTGGAGCCGTAGAGAGCCTCCAGCTCCTCATAGGTCTCCTCCAGAGCAGGAATCACCTCACCGACATAAAACTCCTCGTTGTCCTTCTTGTACTGGCTTACCGCTGCATCATCCAGATTGATGGCAGCCGCCAGGTCGTCCAGCTTCGCATTGTAGCCGTCAATAAAGGGATTTTCCTCCGTATCCATCAAATCCTCAATAGAGGCCAGCGCTGTGTCCAGCATATAATCCGTAGGGGCGTAATTCAGCTCCTCCATCTGCTTTTTCACCTGCTCCGGCACCTCCAGGATGAGATCCGGCAGATAATCCATCACACGGGCATAGGTTTTTACATTCTCCTCAGTGTCAAAAATATACTCATAGAAGGTAATGGCCAGGTTGGGAATCAATCCGCTGGTCAGCCCCAGCTGGGTGGAATAATCCGGAACCTCCCCGCCCCAAAGGGCGATCAGATACTCATAGTACATTTTATCAAAAACCAGCCTTTGCCTTACACTGAGTTGCTCGTAAGGATAGGCCAGCATCTGCTTTAGCTCCTCCTGGTTGATACTGTTGGCCTCCTCCATCTCTTCTTTGGAGTAAATCAGATGTCCCGGATCGTAGGTAATGGAGCTCACATCCTCTATACCGTAGGCAGCCGGGTCTTTCAGGTACTGATCCAGGGTCAGCCTGTCCCCGGTAATGCTTTCCACAAATATCGTTTCCATAAAGGCGTCAAACTCCTCCGGCGTCAGGGTGCTGTCCTCCTCTACCCCAAAATACTCTCTGGCGTCCGAAAGCTCCATTCCCATGAGCTCAAAATATTTCCGGGCCATGCTCTGCTCCGGATCGGTGACCGCAGCGTGACCATGCTCCGTTGCAGCAGCCTCAGTGGAAGCCTCCTGTGTTGTTTTTTCTGATTCCTGTGTATCCGTGAAAGCGTCTTCCGTATCGTTTTCCGATGATACTGCTTCGTCCTCCGGCTCCTTCGTAAAAGGATTTTCCATGGAGCCTCCCTGGCTGCTTTCCCCTGTGCATCCCGTAAGCGGCGCGCATGCCAGAAGAGCTGCCAATCCCATACATACATACCTCTTTTTACTTCTCATAAACGCTGCCCCTTTTAATTGAAGATAAAATGCTTGAAGGTCTGCGCAGTTGTCCTTCAGTCCTATCTTCATGACAACTGTATTTCATACTAAAAATACACCCCCTGATGTGTTATTTTACCAGACAAACGGCTCTTTTACCAGACTTTTTAGGAATTATTTAAAATAAAAGAATATCATTCACTCTGTTCCTCCGAACCGCGCCTAAAAACATTCAAATGCGGAACAGTTCCGCTTGCTAAAAGCCCTGCTAATCGCTATAATCAAAGATGTAGGGTTCAAATGCTTTTGATCCCAAAATACCAGGGAGCCTGACCCGCTTCACGCTCCCGAAATCCTATAAAGCAGACGTAAGGAGGATATTCATTTTGAAAGGAAAACGTTTACTTTCCGCCGTTTTAGCCATGGCCATGAGCCTGTCCGTGCTTGGTGGATGTACCCAGACAGGCAGCACAGCGGAAACCTCTGCCGCGCAGACTTCTGCCGGCACAGAGGCCGACACGGAGGAGCCTACTACTACTCCAAACGAGGAGGTCAGCGCCCGCATTACCTGCGAGGGGACAGCCTTCATGGTAGGGGGCAAGGAAATCTGGATGAACGGCGCAAATGTACCCTGGGACAACTGGGATGACTTTGGAGGCAGCATTGACGGCACCTTCTGGGATGAGACCTTCGCAGAGCTTCACGATAAGGGAATCAATTCTGTTAGAGTCTGGATCACCTGCAGCGGCGATGTGGGCATCAACATAGACGAAAACGGCTATGTGACAGGGGCAACAGACTCCCACTGGAGCGCCCTGAATCTGCTTTTTGCCCTGGCGGAGCGCCATCACATTTACATCATGGCCACATTGATCTCCTTTGACCACTTCAAGGAACAGAACCAGAATCACCAGGCCTGGAGAAATATGATCAACGACAATGAAGCCATCGATTCCTATGTGGAAAACTACTTAAAGCCCTTCCTTGAAAAATACGGAGACAACGACTATCTCTGGAGCATTGACCTGTGCAATGAGCCCGACTGGGTGATTGAAAATGATGAATGCGGCAAGCAGTCCTGGGAGGCCATGGGAACCTATTTTGCCAAATGCGCCGCCTGCATCCACGAAAACAGCGAGGTGCTGGTGACTGTGGGCTTTGGAATGGTAAAGTATAACTCTGAAAAGTACAATGGTGACTACGGCTCCGATGAGTTTTTGCAAAGCTGCTATGACAGCGAAAACGCTTACCTGGATTTCTACTCCACCCACTACTATGAGTGGGAAGCCCCCTGGTATGGCAATCCCTTTGACGTTACCCCGAAGGACTTTGGCCTTGCAGATGACAAGCCCGCACTTCTGGGAGAAATGCCCGCAGTGGCCATGGCAGGCAATGTATCCGGCTCCACTGCCCGGACCCTGACCCAGTGCTATGAGGATCTGCTTGCCAATGGCTGGAATGGAGTGATGCCTTGGACCGCCAACGGGGTAGATGACTGCGGAGATATGACGGATATCGAGCCGGCAGCCAAAGCCATCCTGGATGCCCATGAGGAACTGGTCTTTCCCTTAAATGACCGGGAAACAGAGGAATTTTAAAGGCTCCCCATCCTAAAATTCCTTTTTACCCCTTTCCGATGTACCCGCTGCGTCGTCATGGTAGATTTTCATGGTAGATTTGGAAGTTTACTTTCAAACTGATGTCTTGGGGATATTATTTCAAATTTCCATTCAACCGTACTGCAATTACCAGCAGTACGGTTTTTTAACTGGGACAACACCACCGGCCTGTTCAAAATTCCTGCGCCAGTCACAAAACCAAAAAAAGCCAGTACTATGGTACCAGGGAGTAAAAGGAATAATTCTCCCCAAAAAAGCTGCGGAAAGGAATTATATGAATATAAACAGAGATTATACCACTGTAAATCCCGATAACACCGGTGCCAGAGGAAGAAAGGGCGTAAAATCTGACTATCGCTGGATTGTCATTCATTATGTGGGCAATGCGGACGCCAATGGCTTTGAAACCACTGCTAAAAACAACTGCATATACTACAGGGATGCGAAGGTGGGCGCCTCGGCCAACTACTATGTGGACAGCACCGGCGTTTATCAGAGCGTCCCCTGGGACAGCGACCGGTATGCCTGGCACTGCGGCGTGGGAATTGGCAACGAAAATAAATACCAGTATCTGTTAAACGACGGCGTCAGTCAGTGCAACAACGCCACCGCCTTAGGTGTGGAAATCTGCGTGTGCAAGCTGTCGGTGAAAACAAAAAATGTCGGCGATACCGACTGGTATTTTAATGAAGCCACCTACGATCATGCGGTGGAATTTGTCCGCTATCTGATGGATTTTTTTGATATTGACATCAGCCATGTGGTGCGTCACCAGGATGTGAACTCCATCCATAAGCGCTGTCCCAGGCCCTTTACCAGCGACGATGTAAATGTGTATTACAAAAAAACCGGAAACACCCTCTGGAAAGAATTTAAGGAGAAGTTAGCGGCTGTGGACACACCTCCGAAACAGCCGGAGGCTCCCACCGCTTCCATCCTGTACAGGGTTCGCAAAAGCTGGGCGGATGCCGCCAGCCAGCTTGGCGCGTTTTCCTCCCTGAAAAACGCAGAAGCCCTGGCCGACAAGAACGCTGGCTATTATGTGTTCGACGATACGGGCAGAATGCTGTATCCTGAGGTTTCCACAGCCGCTGTCTGCCAAGCCTATCAGGTCAATGCCCCCGACGGACTGAATCTGAGAAGCACGCCCAACAGCTCGGATTCCGGAAACATTGTAAAAATACTGGGAGAAAACACCTATGTGCTGGCCTTAAAGGAACAGGAAGACGGATGGGTGTATGTAAAATACACAGGGGACAATCGGGTGTATGAGGGCTGGGTTTATAAACCCTTTCTGTCCATATCCGCAGGACTGTATGGAAAAATGGTGTCCAGTCCTGACGGCACACTGAATATACGAACAAAGCCTGGAATAAAAGGTTCTGTAATCGCCGTGATGGGAAATGGATTTGGATTCACTGTACTGGAGCCTGTGCCAGGCACCAACTGGGGACTGATCTGGTGCGGAGAAACCATCGGATACTGCGATATCAGCAATGCCTACTCCTACAGGGTATAATCCGGCAGTCCTTCTCCCGCTGGATTGCCGCGATGCAGTACACGGGCAGCAGCATGCCGGGCTTATGGCTCAAAAGACAGGGACTGCCCATTTGCAGCCCCTGTCTTTCTATAATTCCTCCAGCACCTGGAAAATATAAAATTTCAGATAATAGCTCTCCCCGGCTCCCCATAACACCGGATGGTCCGGAGCCTGATTTCTGGCTTCCACCATTTTTAAGCGTCTATGGACGCTCCTTGCCGCTTCCTGCACCATCTTTTCAAAAAGCTCCCTGGTCATAAAATGGGAGCAGGAGCAGGTGGCAAGATAGCCGCCGGGCTTTACCAGCTTCATTCCCCGCATGTTGATCTCCCGGTAGCCCTTCAGGGCATTCTTTACAGAATCCCTGGATTTAGTGAAAGCAGGGGGATCAAGGATCACCACATCAAACTGCTTCCCTTCCGCCTCCAGCGCGGGAAGCAGCTCAAACACATCCGCGCACTTAAAAATAACCCGGTGCTCCAGATTATTAAGTCTGGCATTTTCCTCTGCCTGCTTGACGGCCAGCTCCGAGGCATCCACGCCCAGCACGGATCTAGCCCCTGCCATCCCGGCATTTAGGGCAAAGGAGCCGGTGTGGGTGAAGCAGTCCAGCACCGCCGCTCCCTTACACATTCCCCAGATGGCTCTGCGGTTGAGCTTCTGGTCCAGGAAGAAGCCGGTTTTCTGCCCATCCTCCACATCCACCATATAGCGCACACCGTTTTCTGTGATCTCCACCTTGGTGTCAAAGGGCTTGCCGATGAATCCCTTCACCAGGGGCATCCCCTCCTTTTTCCGCTCCTTCGCGTCGCTTCGCTCATAAACGCCTCGGATCCGCATCCCGTATTCCAGCAGGATATTTCGCAGCTCCTCCACCAGAAACCCTTTCAGCCGGTCGATTCCCAAAGCCAGGGACTGAAGCACCAGAATATCAGAAAACTGATCTACCGTCAGCCCCGGGAGGAAAACCGCCTCCCCGAAGATCAGGCGGCAGCGGTCCATGGGAAC
>CALWLH010000012.1 GCA_944381475.1 uncultured Lachnospiraceae bacterium
GGTGGTGTCTGGTATGCGTGGAGGGTTACCCCCTGGGATTTGGAAAGCTTTCCGGCACGACCTTGAAAAACAAGTATCTCTCCGGCTGGAGATGGCAGTAGGAGGACCTATGGCAGATCAGAAAAGACTGGATAAGCTTTTAGGCGAGCTGGGGATAGGCTCCCGCTCCCAGATCAAGGAGGCTGCAAAAAAGGGACGAATCACGCTGAACGGGGTAACTGTAAAAGACACAGGAATAAAAGTGGACTGGGAGCAGGATGTGGTCTGTCTGGATGGGGAGCTTTTAACCTATGTGGATTTTGAGTATATTATGCTGAATAAACCTGCGGGAGTGGTTAGCGCCACAGAGGATGAAAGGCAGAAAACGGTGCTGGATTTGATAGGGGACAGTGTCAGAAGGGATCTGTTTCCCGTTGGAAGGCTTGATCTTGATACAGAGGGACTGGTGCTTTTGACAAACGACGGAGCGCTTGCCCACGGACTGCTGTCACCCAAACGCCATGTGGACAAGACCTATTATCTGGAAACGGATGTGCCCATTCCCACAGAGGCGGTTTCTTTGATGGCAGCAGGCTTTCAGGTCGATGAGGAGCTGACAGCTCTTCCCGCTTTATTGGAGCTTGTGGAAGAAAAAAAGGCTTATCTGACCATCCACGAGGGAAAATTTCATCAGGTGAAGCGGATGATGCAGGCCGTGGGGTGTCAGGTTACATATCTGAAGAGAATTTCCATGGGCAGCCTGATGCTGGATCCCTCTCTGAAGCCGGGAGAATACAGAAGACTCACGGAGGAGGAACTATCAGCATTGAGGAGGTTGTTATGAGAAAATATATTGAAGATATACTTGCAGAAACCCAGGCGGTGCTGTTTGACCTGGACGGCACCCTGGTGGACTCCATGTGGATCTGGAAAAGCATTGATATTGAGTATCTGGGGCGCTTCGGCATTTCCTACCAGGAGGGTCTGCAGCAGCAGATCGAGGGTATGAGCTTTTCTGAGACGGCCCTGTATTTCAAAGAGCATTTTCAGATTCCGGACAGCATTGACCAGATGAAGAGCGATTGGAATGCCATGGCCTATGACAAGTATTCCCGGGAGGTGCCCTTTAAGCCGGGAGCCGAAAGATTTCTTGAAGAGCTTAAAGCACGGGGAATCAAGGTGGGAATAGCCACCAGTAATTCTATTGAACTGGTTGGCGCTGTACTGGATGCTCTTGGGGCAAGGGAGATGATCGATACCGTTGTCACTGGATGTGAGGTTGCCCACGGAAAGCCTTCACCGGATATATATCTGGAAGCGGCAAGCCGCCTCAGAGCCCAAACCTCCCGCTGCCTTGTTTTTGAGGACATCATTCCTGGAATCCAAGCTGCAAAGGCCGCCGGCATGTATGTTTTTTCTGTGGAGGATCCTTATTCAGAACAATTCAGGAAGCAAAAGCGTGCCCAGGCTGATGGCTACATAAGAGATTATATGGATTTCTTTTAGACACGGTATCTCATGAAGGGCTGACAGGAGGAGAGCATATGTTCCCCAAAAAAGGAGAGCGCGGATATATCAGAGGGAAGAAAATTAAATATCTTTTGCTGGCATTGCTGCTGGCCATCCTTATTTTAGCATTTTTTCTGACGGGTTTTTTCATAACCGGAGACACTAAAAATATTTTTTCTATTCTCGCGGTTCTGACAGCGCTGCCCTTTGCTAATATGATCACCGTCTATGCTGCAATATTTCCGTACCAGGCTCCCTGCCAGGAAGAGTATGACAAAGTGGCGGAGGCTGCCGGGGAAGGGCTTTTTTGTACAGAGCTGGTGGTTACCTGCGGGAATATGAAGAATATTTATCTTCCCTATGTCTATGTGGAAAAGGATATGGTGCTGGCGTATTCTCCCACAAAGAATATAAGGTCTGAAAAATATGAGGAGTATCTTTCCGGTATGCTTGGGGCAAACAGGCTTCAGCTAAAGGTGAAGGTGTTTACCCAGCTTACTCCATTTATACGAAGGCTTAAGGATATGGAACATATCCCCGAAAATCAGGCGGATGAAAAGCATCTGGAGGCTGCGGCGGTGATGAAGGGACTGGCAATATAGTAAAAGGATGGACATATGCAGATTTTTGAAATAGGTATGAACGAGGCAGGACAGCGGTTGGATAAATATCTGGGAAAGCTGATGCCCTCCGCTCCCAAAAGCTTTATTTACCGGATGCTGCGAAAGAAAAATATCCTGTTGAATGACCGAAGGGCGGAGGGAAGCGAGAAAACACAGCATGGAGATGTTGTCAAGCTCTTTTTGTCTGATTCGACCATCAGCCAGATGCGGGGAGGAGATCAGCAGGTGCAAAGCGCCGGGCATAGATTTTGCGCTCCAGCTGCTTCTTCACTGGAAATACTTTATCAGGATGCCCATGTGATGCTTGTAAATAAGCCTCAGGGAATGCTTTCTCAAAAAAGTCAGCCGTCTGATGTATCCATGGTGGAACTGATCATCAGTTATCTGACTGAAAGCGGAGTGATGAATCCGGAGCAGCTAAAAACCTTTCATCCCTCTGTAGTAAATCGCCTGGACCGGAACACCAGCGGCATACTCTGCGCAGGGATTTCCCTGCCGGGACTGCAGGATTTCAGCGCTCTTTTCAGGGAGCGAACCATGAAAAAAGAGTATTTATGCCTTGTAAAGGGCTGCGTGAAAGGTGATATGCATCTGAAGGGATATCTTTTAAAAAACCATAGAACCAATCAGGTGGAAATTTTCTCCCGAAAACCGAAAAATCCGGAGGCCTCCTACATTGAAACCGTTTTTACCCCGCTGTCTGTGGGCAAGGCTTCTGCGCTGCTGTGTGCGGATTTGATTACCGGGCGTTCCCATCAGATCAGGGCCCATTTGGCCTCCATCGGTCATCCCATTATTGGCGATACAAAATATGGAGACATGCAGCTCAATCGCCGGATGAAGAACAAATACGGGATTAACTGCCAGTGCCTCCATGCCTGGCGCATGACTTTTCCGGTTCTATCCGGTGCTTTGGCGGGCCTGTCACAAAAGCAGATTTCAGCTCCATTGCCGGACAATTTTAAATATGTGATGGAAGGAGAGGATTTATCATGGCCGCCTGGTCGGGAAGAGGCTTGAGAGGCAGCTCCTTGGAGGAGCTGCTCAATCATACGTTGGAATTGTACAGGGAAAAGCATCTGGCTCTGATTCAGAAAGTGCCCACGCCTATTACCCCCATCGAAATTGACAAGCAGACAAGGCATATTACTCTGGCATATTTTGATGCCAAGAGCACAGTGGACTATATCGGCGTGGTGCAGGGGATTCCTGTATGCTTTGACGCCAAAGAATGCGCGGAGGATTCCTTTCCCATGAGGAATATACACCGGCACCAGATAGAATTTATGCAGGACTTTGAGCGCCAGGATGGCATATCCTTTTTTGTCATTTTTTATACTGGTCAGTACCGGATGTTTTATGTGCCTCTTGCCATTGTGGAGCGCTGCTGGAATAGAGCAGAGCAGGGCGGCCGCAAAAGCATGACCTTTGAGGAGATGAGGGAGGGCAGCTATGAGATGAACCTCACCCATTTAGGCTTTGTACCTCTCCTGGAAGCGCTGCAAAGTGATCTGGATCACAGGGACAGGAATATTTCTGAATAGCAGAAATCATTGACAGGGCAAAAATGTTTTGATATAATGCGCATGTTGCGGTATACTACTATGCTACTATGATAACACTTTAAACCGGTAAAGCATTTAGGGAAACAATTAGGGAGGGAAGCCCCTTTGGGCAGGTTTTGAGCAATGAAAAACAGTTTATTACATACCCCGGAAGGCGTTCGTGACAGATATAATCTGGAGTGCGCCAGGAAGGAATATACCAGAAAGCGAATCATGAAGGTGCTCCACAGCTATGGCTATAGGGATATTGAGACGCCCACCTTTGAATTTTTTGATATTTTCAACAAGGATCGGGGCAGCGTGGCCTCAAAGGATATGTTCAAATTCTTTGACAAGGAGGGAAATACTCTGGTATTAAGACCGGATATCACCCCGGCCATTGCCAGGGCTGTGGCCAAATACTATGCGGAGGAGGACATGCCGGTTCGCCTTTCCTATTCGGGCAATACCTTTTTTAACAGCTCCAGCTATCAGGGGCGCATGAAGGAGGTGACCCAGCTGGGGGCAGAGCTGATCGGCGACGAGACCAGCGACGCAGATGCGGAGCTGATTTCCATGATCATTCACAGCTTAAGGGCTTCCGGCCTGGAGGAATTTCAGGTGGAAATCGGTCATACGGGTTTTTTTGCCGGTCTTGTGGAGGAGGCTGGCATCTCAGAGGAGGAGGCGGAGGAGCTGAAGCTTCTTCTTGAGAATAAGAATTATTTCGGGATTGAAGAGCTTCTTCATGCCAATGAGCATGTTCCCACTGCCTGCAAGGAGATGATTTTAAGATTTTCCGAGACCTTTGGACAGATTGAACAGATTTCCGCCATTAAAGAGCTGACGGACAATAAGACCATCATTGCCTCCATTGAATATCTGGAAAAGCTGTATCAGATTTTAACCGTTTACAATCTTGAAAAATACGTTTATTTTGATCTGGGTATCATCGGGCATTACAAATATTATACGGGAATTATCTTTCAGGCCTATACCTATGGCACGGGAGAACTGATTGTCACCGGAGGGCGCTATGACAAGCTCATCGCCCAGTTTGGAAAGGACTGCGCCAGCGTAGGCTTCGGCATTAACCTGGATCAGCTGATGCTGGCTCTGGACAGACAAAAAATTGCGATTGACGCAGATATTACTGCCTCCATTCTGCTCTATGAGCGGGAGAAAAAGGAGCAGGCTATCAGACGGGCCTGCGGGCTTCGGGAGCAGGGAGTACGGCTTCAGCTCATGAAAAAATTCAGGGAAAAGACGCTTGAGGACTATTTGGCGCTGGCAAGGAGAAGCTTCATCGACCGAATCTATTATATTGACGCCGCGGGCAATGAGCAGGTGATTCCTGTTGAAGAAAGGTTGGAATAAAATACATGAAAGACAGATATATCACGGTGGCGCTGGCAAAGGGACGTCTTGCCAAAAAAGCCATGGAGATGTTTGAGAAGATTGGCGTCACCTGCCGGGAGATGGAGGATGAAAAGACCAGGAAGCTGATTTTTGTCAACGAAGATTTGAAGATGCGCTTTTTCCTGGCCAAGGCCAACGATGTACCCACCTATGTGGAGTACGGAGCGGCAGATATTGGCATCGTGGGGAAGGATACCATCATGGAGGAGGGCCGTTCATTATATGAGGTGATTGATCTGAAATTCGGCAAATGCCGCATGTGTGTCTGCGGTCCTGCGTCTGCCAGAGAGCTCCTGCAAAACCATACCCAGATTCGGGTGGCAACCAAATATCCCAACATTGCAAAGGATTATTTTTACAACAGAAAGCATCAGACCGTGGAGATCATCAAGCTGAACGGCTCCATTGAGCTGGCGCCAATTGTGGGTCTGTCGGAGGTCATCGTGGATATCGTGGAGACCGGCTCCACCCTTCGGGAGAACGGCCTGGAGGTGCTGGAGGAGGTGGCTCCTCTGTCCGCCCGCATGGTTGTAAACCGGGTCAGCATGAAGATGGAAAATGCCCGTATTTCAAGGCTGATCAGGGATTTGAAAACTATTTTGTAGGTGAAAAATATTTGATCTAATTGTTTATAAACTGGTATACTAACTTTAAAGAGAGATATCCAGAAAATATAGGAGGAGAATATGAGAATCGTTCAATTGACAGATGAGAGCAAGAAGAATCTGATGTCTGAGTTGATCAAGCGCAGTCCCAACTATTATCAGGAATATGCGGATACCGTTCAGGAGATTTTGGATAATGTCCGGGACAGAGGGGATGAGGCGGTATTTGAGTATACCCAAAAATTTGACGGGGCGGTGATCACGGCGGATACAATCCGCATTACACAGGAGGAGATCCAGGAGGCCATGGCACAGATCGATCCGGCCCTTATGGAAACCATGAAGAGATCCCTGAATAACATCAGGGAATACCACGAAAAGCAAAAACAGTACAGCTGGTTTGACAGTAAGCCGGACGGCAGTATTCTGGGACAGAAGATCACCCCCATTGACAGCGTGGGCGTGTATGTTCCAGGAGGCAAGGCGGCTTACCCCTCCTCGGTGCTGATGAATATTATTCCTGCAAAGGTGGCAGGCGTGGGGAGAATCGTCATGACCACACCCTGCAACAGGGAGGGAAGGGTGAATCCTGCAACTCTGGCCGCAGCGTACCTGGCAGGCGCCACCGAGATGTATAAATGCGGCGGCGCCCAGGCTATCGGCGCCCTGGCCTTCGGCACAGAATCCATCCCGAAGGTGGATAAGATCGTTGGGCCGGGAAATATTTATGTTGCCCTTGCCAAGAAGGCGGTTTACGGCTATGTGAGCATTGATTCTGTGGCAGGCCCCAGTGAAATAATGGTCATTGCCGATGAGACGGCAAATCCTCATTATCTGGGGGCGGATTTACTCAGCCAGGCGGAGCATGATGAGCTGGCCAGTGCGATATTGGTAACCACCAGCATGGAGCTGGCAGAGAAGGTCTCTGCTGAAACCGATGCCTTTATCGAAAAGCTTTCCAGGAAGGAGATTATCACGAAATCCCGGGACAATTACGGCTATATCCTGGTTGTGGATACCCTCCAGGAGGCCATCGACGCAGTGAACGAGATTGCTCCGGAGCATCTGGAGATTCTGACAAAAGACCCCTTCACTGTCATGACAAAGATCAGGAATGCGGGAGCCATGTTCCTGGGAGAGTATTCCAGCGAGCCTCTTGGAGATTATTTTGCGGGACCAAACCATGTGCTTCCAACAAACGGTACGGCGAAATTCTTTTCACCACTGTCCGTTGACGATTATGTAAAGAAGTCCAGTATTATCTATTATACCCGCGAGGCCCTGGAGCCTATTCACGAGGATATTATCCGTTTTGCCAACAGCGAGCACTTAACAGCGCACGCCAATTCCATTGCCGTGCGGTTTGAAGAGCAGAAGAAATAAATCTCCATGGTGCTTTTAAACTTTGAACTGGCATAGAAATAAGAGTGAACCTTCATGCGCCCAGTGACCGGACATACCACCGTACTATGAAAATCTGGCGCGCGCTTGGCATACCTGATTTGGTGCCGCCTATCCGGCGGCGGGACTTTCGGGGTAATTGCTGCTGAAGGGTTTCAGTGCGAACAGCTATTCTGAAAGGAGACGCGATGAGATTATATCCTGCAATTGATATCAAGGACGGCAAATGTGTGCGCTTAAGACAGGGAAAATTTGATGATGTAAATGTATATGCGGAAAATCCCGTGGATATCGCCAAGGCCTGGGAGCGGGCAGGGGCATCCTACATTCATCTGGTGGATCTGGATGGAGCCCTGATGGGCAGAGGCGTGAACCGTGACGTGATCCGAAAGATTGCAAGCTCCGTGTATGTTCCGGTGCAGCTGGGAGGAGGTATCCGCACAAAGGCAGATTTGGAGGAGGTTTTTGAGCTGGGCGTTGCCAGGGCTATTATCGGAACAAAGGCGGTTTCGGAGCCTGCTTTTGTAAAGGAGTGCATCAATACCTTTGGAGCGGACCGGATTGTTGTAGGGATTGACGCCAAGAATGGTCTGGTTGCAGTACAGGGCTGGGGTGAGGTCAGCGACGTGACGGCTTTGGATCTGGGCCGTGAGATGAAAAAGCTGGGAGTGAAAACCATTGTATACACGGACATCTCTAAGGATGGAATGCTGGAGGGACCCAATATTGCCGCAACCAGAGAGCTGTCCGATGCCGCAGGTATTGATATTATTGCCTCTGGAGGGGTGTCCACCATGGAGGATTTGGAAAAACTTCACGCAAATGGTATACATGGGGCAATTATCGGGAAGGCTCTTTACGAAAAGCGCATCGATTTGGCCAGGGCAGTCAGCGTTTTTGAAATATTTTAAAACAGAGCATTTAGAAATAATAGCAGAGGAAAGCCGCTGTGATGGCGGCAGGTATAGGACATGAATTTATATCAGAGAATACCGGTGGTATATCTGCCGGAGGGATTTGATGAGGAGAAGGTTCTGGCAAGGGCAAAAGAGTATCGGGACGCCCTTTGCGCAGGACTTCTTCTTGTGGAGCAGTCCTCCTGCGACGAGGGACATGAGAGGGCCATTCATTTTGTAAAGAAGCTGAAGGAGCAATCCGATTTAAAACTGTATTTGTGCGGAAATGTATATCGGTTTGAGGATACAAAGAAGTATCTCTATGCCGGCGCTTCGACTGTATACTGCAGCCCTTCAAATCCAGAAGAAAAGACGGCCTTTGAGGAAGGCTCAAAGCGATTTGGACTGGACAAGGTGCAGCTTTTGGACGTGCTTGCAGATGTGGAAGGGACAGAGGGGCAGGAGCTGGTAAAGGAGGGCGTGATCCCTGTTGAAATATTGCAGCCTGCCTTTGCCTGGGGGGATGTGAAGACCGATGAAAAGGGCCTTGTCCCCGCTATTGTGCAGGACTATCGCACCGGGGAGGTGCTGATGCTGGCCTACATGAATGAGGACGCCTATAACGAGACCCTTCGCACCGGCCGGATGGTGTATTACAGCCGAAGCCGCAGGGAGCAGTGGGTCAAGGGACTTACCAGCGGTCATTATCAGTATGTGAAGAGCATGTATCTGGACTGTGACCATGACACCATCCTGGCAAAGGTGCGTCAGATTGGCGCGGCATGTCATACCGGCTCCCACAGCTGTTTTTTCAATGAGGTTTTCGCAAAGCCGGAGGAAACCGTCAATCCCCATACCGTTCTTGAGAGTGTTATGGGTACCATTCTTGACCGCAGGGAGCATCCCAAGGAGGGCTCCTATACCAATTACCTTTTTGACAAGGGAATAGACAAGATCTTGAAAAAGTGCGGGGAGGAGGCCACGGAGATCGTGATCGCGGCGAAGAACCCGGACAAGGAGGAGATCAAGTACGAGATCGCAGATTTCCTGTACCATGTGATGGTGCTGATGGCGGAGAAGGGCGTAACCTGGGATGAGGTCATGACGGAGCTGGCAAACAGATAGAAAGAGGTGTTTACAGATGTCAGAGGTTTTAGATCGTTTTATCAGCTATGTGAAAATAGATACCCAGTCCATGGAAGGAGCAGAGGCTGTTCCCTCCACAAAAAAGCAGTTTCTACTGGCGAAAAAGCTGTACAATGAGCTTTTGGAGATGGGGGCTGAAAATGTGAGACTGGATGAGGAACATGCCTACGTGTATGCCACGATCCCCTCCAACCTGCCAAAGGACAGGGAGGTTCCGGCCATAGGCTTTATCGCTCACATGGATACATCCCCAGCGGTTTCCGGAGAAAATGTGAATCCCCGGATCATCAGGAATTATGATGGAAAGGACATTGTGCTGAACGAGGAGTACACACTTTTGGCGGAGGAGTTTCCGGAAATAACCGATTATAAGGGCTGGGATATTGTGGTAACAGACGGCACAACCCTTTTGGGGGCGGATGACAAGGCGGGCGTGGCGGAGATCATGACCATGGCTCACTACTTTCTGTCCCATCCGGAGATTCCACATGGGACAATCCAGATCGGCTTTACCCCGGATGAGGAGGTTGGCCGGGGTGTGGATTATTTTGATGTGCCGGGCTTTGGCGCGGACTATGCCTACACCGTGGACGGGGGTGCGCTGGGAGAGCTGGAGTATGAGAATTTCAACGCCCTGAATATACAGGTGGTGGTAAAGGGGATGAGCATCCACCCCGGCGGGGCAAAGGGCAAAATGAAAAATGCCCTTCTGGTTTCCATGGAGTTTCAGAATATGCTTCCCACCTTTGCAAATCCTGCCTACACGGAGCGCTACGAGGGATTTTATCACTTGGACGAGATGCACGGGGGAGTGGACGAAACAGTGATGAGCTACATCATCCGGGATCATGATGCGAAGAAATTTAACGACAAAGTCAAGTTTGCTTATCAGATCGCCACATTTTTAAATACCAAGTACGGCGCTGGCACGGTAACCATTCGTGAGTGCGGAGGCTATCGGAACATGAAGGAGATGATTGAGCCCCACATGGAGCTCATTGATCTGGCGGCAAAGGCCATGGAGGAAGCAGGCATCACACCGGTGATCAGTCCCATCCGTGGAGGCACAGACGGGGCAAGGCTTTCCTACATGGGTCTCCCCTGTCCGAATCTGTGTACCGGCGGACATAACTGTCACGGACGTTTTGAGTATATCCCGGTGCAGTCCCTGGAAAAAACTACAGAAATTCTCATCAGACTTGTAGGAAAATATGCCGTATTCACGGAGGAAAAATGAGAAAATTAGCTTTAAGCGATGAAATCCTACTGAGTGTGGAAAAGCCTGCCAGATATATCGGAGGAGAGTTCAATGCTGCCAATAAGGACTTTGACGCCATGGATGTGAACATCTGCTTCTGCTTCCCGGATGTGTATGAGATTGGCATGTCCCACCTTGGTATTCAGATTCTATACGATATGTTCAACCGCTGGGAGGGAATCTACTGTGATCGGGTTTATTCCCCCTGGCCGGATCTGGATAAGATTATGCGGGAGCAGAAGATCCCGCTTTTTGGCGTGGAATCCCAGCGCCCCGTGAAGGATTTTGACATTCTTTGCGTCACCCTGCAGTATGAGATGTGCTACACAAATGTGCTACAGGTTATCGATCTGAGTCAGATACCTTTACTTTCAAAGGACCGGGGAGATGATGATCCCATCGTGATCGGAGGCGGCCCCTGCGCCTACAATCCGGAGCCCATTGCGGATTTCTTTGATATCTTCTATATCGGCGAGGGGGAGACCCAGTATCAGAGGCTGACGGAGCTCTATAAGAAAGTGAGAAGGGAAGCTGGAGGGGACTGGCGCCAGCAGTTTTTGAGACAGGCGTCCCATATCCCCGGCATGTATGTTCCATCCCTCTACGAAGTCACCTACTACGACCAGGGGGGGATGGAGGGGGACAACCCTGCTCCCAGACCGGAGCTTGCCGGGACCATCGCCTCCTTTAGACCCCTGTATGAGGATGTTCCGGAAAGGATTCGCAAGGAAATCGTGACGGATGTCAGCGACACCTATTATCCGGATGCACCTCTGGTGCCCTTTATCAGAGCCACTCAGGACCGGGTGGTGCTGGAGATCCAGAGGGGCTGTATCAGAGGGTGCCGCTTCTGCCAGGCAGGCATGATCTACAGGCCGGTGCGGGAGAGGAGCATTGATTTCCTGAAGGAGAAGGCGGTAAAGCTTCTGGAGAGCACAGGGCATGAGGAGATTACCCTGAGCTCCTTAAGCTCCAGCGATTATTCCCATCTGGAGGAGCTGGTAAACTTTCTTATTGACAATTTCCACGGACAGGGAGTGAATGTGTCCCTGCCCTCCCTTCGCATTGACGCCTTTTTTCTGGATTTCATGAGCAAGGTACAGGATATCAGAAAGAGCAGCCTGACCTTTGCGCCGGAGGCGGGAACCCAGAGGCTTAGAAACGTGATCAACAAGGGCTTAACAGAGGAGGATATTTTAAATGGCGCGGCACTGGCCTTTGAGGGGGGATGGAACCGGGTCAAGCTTTACTTTATGCTGGGCATTCCCACGGAGACTGTGGAGGATATGGAGGGAATCCCCATTTTAGCGGACAAGATTGCCCGCCGCTTTTATGAGATCCCGAAGGATCAGAGGAATGGACGGGTTCAGATTGTGGCCAGCTCCTCCTTTTTTGTCACAAAGCCCTTTACCCCCTTTCAGTGGGCGGGGATGTGTACCAAGGAGGAGTTTATTGCCAAGGCCAGACATGTGCGCAACAAATTTAAGGAGATGAGAAATGCCAAGAGCTTAAAATACAGCTGGCATGAGGCGGACGAGACGGTGATGGAGGGGGTTCTCGCAAGAGGGGACAGAAGGCTTGCCCCTGCTATTCTGGAGGCGTACAGAATGGGCTGTATGTTTGATGCCTGGTCCGACTTTTTCCACTATGACCGCTGGCTTTTGGCCCTGGAAAAGTGGGGTATTGATATCGATTTTTATAATTCAAGAACCCGCGTTTACGAGGAGATCCTTCCCTGGGATTTTCTGGACTGCGGCGTTACGAAAAAATTTCTGTGGCGGGAATGGGAGAAGGCCCAGCAGGAGCTTGTGACGGCCAATTGCCGTATGGGCTGCTCCGGCTGCGGGGCCCTGGTGTTTGGAGGAGGTGTCTGCTTTGAAGATAAGAGTGAAGTTCGGTAAATACGGCGGACTGAAATTTGTGGGACATCTGGACATCATGCGCTACTTCCAGAAATGTATGCGCCGGGCGAAGGTGGATATACGGTACAGCACCGGCTTTTCTCCCCATCAGATCATGTCCTTTGCCCAGCCCCTGGGCCTGGGGGTGACCAGTGACGGGGAATATATGGATATTGAAGTCAATTCCACCGATACATCGGAGCGGATGATCCAGCGCATCAATGCGGCGAATGTGGAGGATATCCGTATCTACAGCTACAGGCTCCTTCCTGAGAAGGCAAAGACTGGTATGGCCATCATTGCCGCTGCGGATTATGAGGTACGGTTCCGGTATGGCTGCCCTTTTGACCTGAAAGAAGCCTGGCCCCGGTTTATGGAGCAGACACAGATTTTGATAGAAAAGCAGACCAAATCCGGAAAAAAGGAAACAGATATCAAGCCGCTGATTTATGAACATTATCCCATGGAGGATGGACTGTTTTTGAAGCTGTCCTGCGGAAGCGTGGTGAATCTGAAGCCGGAGACGGTGATGGAGGCGCTGTATTCCTTTGCGGGCTTTACTCTGGGCCCGCTTGATCTGCTGCTCCACAGAAAAGAGCTCTACGGGGAGCTGGCCCAGAAGGAATCGGAGGAACACTGCTTTCTGGCCCTGGAGGAAATGGGGGTGGATATCACGGAACCCATGTGCGAAGGACAGAGCAGGTAAACTTACTCCAACGAATTCCAAAGGCCGTTCTGGAACGGGAAGCAATACTTTGAAATTAGGACAAACAGAAAATGAAACGAGTATTACTGCACAAGGACAATCAGATCTTAAGCGTCCTGCTGGATGGCACAAACCGTGCATGGGATTTGGGCTGCTATGAAGAAGCTCCCCGGAGTATAGGAGATATTCTGATATGCAGGGTCAGGGATGTGGCGCAGAATATACAGGCTGCCTTTGTGGACATTGGGACCGGGACAAACGCCTACTTACCCTTGGCTGACCTGGGAGAACATACAGTTTTCACGAAGAAGAATGGAAAAAAGCAGATTGTTCCCGGGGATGAGCTGCTGGTTCAGATTTCCAAGGAGCCCATCAAGACAAAACCTGCCGCCGTTACCACAAAGCTGTCCATTTCCGGAAAGCATGTGGCGGTAGCTGCTGACGGAAAGGGCGCTGTTCATTTCAGCAAAAAAATTTCTGATAGGGCGTTTCGGGACAGAATAGCTTCACTGCTGTCAGAGATTTTGGACCGTCGGTTCTCCATGGTGCTTCGGACAAATGCACCGGAGGCGGAGGATGAGACCATCCTGTCAGAGGCGGCGGGGATTCAAAATAAGCTTGCAGAGCTGCTCCAGAAAGCACCCTATCAGGTCTGCTTGACCTGCCTATACGAAGCGCTTCCAGACTGGCTGGCGGAGCTGCGGGATACCAGGGATGAGGAGCTGGAGGAGGTTGTCACAGACGACCAGGTTCTTTATTCCAGGATTCTTTCAGAAAAGGAGCCGCTCCTTGGAGATAGGACGGTTCTGCGCCTGTATGAGGATCATCAGCTTCCCCTGATCAAGGCTTATCCAATCGAAAAAATCCTGCGGGAGGCCCTGGCGGAGCGGGTCTGGATGAAATCCGGCGGGTACCTGGTGATCCAGCCCACGGAGGCCCTGGTGGTGATCGACGTCAACAGCGGAAAATCTGAATATAAGGGTGGGAACCGCCAGGCAGCCCTGCGGCTGAATCTGGAGGCTGCCAGGGAGGCTGCAAGGCAGATCCGCATACGAAATTTATCCGGAATCATTCTCATTGATTTTATCAACATGAATGACGAGGAGATGAAGCAGGAGCTTCTAAGAGCATTGTCCGCATTTTTGCGCCAGGACCGGGTTCACACCTTGCTCATGGGAATGACCAGGCTGGAGCTGACGGAGATTACCAGAAAAAAAGTACACAGACCCTTGTATCAGACTGGAGCTAAGAGCTTTTTAAGCGAACCGGATTCGGTTTGACGGACGGGGCTCTTGTGAACTGCAGTCCCGGATTTTTTGAATTTTACCACAATTTTTTTGAAATACTCTTGACATTTTTTCAATTTGCGTATATGATTTGCAGGTATAAAAAACTCTTCCGTGGCTCAGCTGGTAGAGCAACGCATTCGTAATGCGTAGGTCGCCGGTTCGAATCCGGCCGGGAGCTTCTTAGGCAGTATCGAGTTTCTCGATACTGTTTTGCTATAAGGATTTAAAATGACAGACGGAGGAGAGGAACATGGAAAGCAAGTTCAAGGTGGGCATTTTAGGCGGTACAGGCATGGTTGGCCAGAGATTTATCTCTTTGCTGGAAAATCATCCCTGGTTCGAGGTGACGGTGGTGGCGGCAAGCCCCCGGTCAGCTGGAAAGACCTACGAGGAGGCTGTAGGCGCCAGATGGAAGATGGAAACGCCCATGCCTGAGGCTGTAAAGAAGATGGTGGTATTAAATGTCAACGAGGTGGAGAAGGTTGCCTCTCAGGTGGATTTTGTCTTCAGTGCAGTAGATATGACCAAGGATGAGATTAAGGCTATCGAGGAGGCCTATGCCAAGACAGAGACTCCCGTTGTTTCTAATAACAGCGCCCATCGCTGGACGCCGGACGTTCCCATGGTTGTTCCGGAAATCAACCCGGAGCACTATGAGATTATTCCCTTTCAGAGAAAGAGACTGGGAACCACAAGGGGCTTTGTGACAGTGAAGCCCAACTGCTCCATCCAGAGCTATACCCCTATGCTTCATGCCATCAAGGAATTTGAACCCACCGTGGTGGTTGCCACCACCTATCAGGCTATTTCCGGAGCAGGAAAGACCTTTAAGGATTGGCCGGAGATGGAGGGAAACATCATTCCCTATATCGGCGGTGAGGAGGAAAAGAGCGAAAAGGAGCCTTTGCGAATCTGGGGACATATTCAGGATGGCGCCATCGTTCCTGCTGCTTCGCCCATTATCACCACCCAGTGCCTTCGGGTGCCGGTATTGGACGGTCACACAGCGGCCGTATTCATGAATCTGAACAAAAAGGTTTCTAAGGAAGAAATCATCGAAAAGTGGGTGAATTACAGCGGAGAGCCCCAGAAGCTTGCGCTTCCCAGCGCGCCGAAGCAGTTCATCCAGTATCTGGAGGATGACAACAGACCCCAGGTACTTTTGGACAAGAATTTTGAGCATGGTATGGGCGTATCTGTTGGCAGACTTCGCCCGGATACGGTTTATGACTGGAAGTTTGTGGGCCTTTCCCACAACACCCTTCGCGGTGCTGCAGGCGGCGGCGTCCTTTCCGCGGAGATGCTGGTGGCAAAGGGCTACATCACAAAGAAATGACTTTTTCCGGCGTCCTTTGGACGCCGGATTTTTCGTCCAGGCATACCTGCTCTCAGTGCTGCATAAGATAAAGCAGTGTATACATATGGGGGAAGCGCATTGGGTGGAGCAAAGCAGAAGGAACAGAAAAATGCCTGTCTTTCCGGCAGACGCATACGTCTGGCTGAAGCCCTGGACATACCGAAGGAAACGGTTTACGGTCTGTCCTGTGTGACCATGATCGGGGACAGGGAGATTTATATTGAAAATTATATGAGTATCCTGGAATATACGGACAAAAAGCTGCGCCTCCGGGTTAAGGGGGGAAATCTTCTGATTACGGGCTGCAGAATCTGTATTCTTTATTTCAATGACACGGATATGCAGGTTCGCGGCTGCATAGACCAGATTCAATTTGAGAGAAGGTAGAAAACGATATGCAGGGGGATGTCCATATATTGAGAACAGGAAGCATTATTTATGGTATAAGAAAATACTCCTGCTCATAGGATATAACAGTACAGATCATGGGGCTACATATGGAATCCAATGTGCAGAGAAAAATTTGCGGCTATGTGCGGATTCAGATTACGGGGAGCGGTCAGGAACGCTTCTTCAACCTGTGCAGCTATCGGCAGATTTTCCCCTCAAATGTAATCTACAGGGATGGAACATGCATCTGCGAAATCCTCCTGAAGGATTACTGGAATATCAAATCCCTTGTAAAAAAGACCGGGATAAAGGTCAGGCTGCTGGATAAATGCGGTCTGCCCTTTTTTGTTTACAGGTACAAGAAAAGAGGCGCCCTGGTGGCAGGGCTATTTCTGGCAGTTGTATTTCTCTATGTGATGAGCCTGCATATATGGAGTATCGATTTTCAGGGAAACACCTACTATTCCGATGAAGTCCTCATGAGCTTTCTGGAATCCATCGGCATCAAAAACGGTATGAAAAGCAGCAGAATTCTGTGTGATGACGTGGAGAGCGCCATGAGAATTGCCTTTGATGAGATCACCTGGGTATCCGTGGAGATTGACGGCACACTTCTCAGGGTCAACTTAAAGGAAAACCTGAATACCCAGACGATTCCCGAAAAAAGTACCGAGACAAGGGATCTGGTATCGGATTATGATGGTGTGGTGCTGTCCATCATCACTAGGACGGGTACTCCCAAGGTAAAGGCCGGGGATGTGGTGACGAAGGGACAGGTGTTGGTCAGCGGTGTTATAGAACTCCATGACGACGCCCAGATGGTTACGGGAAATCGGGTTGTCTATGCGGATGCGGATATCTATGTACAGACGGAGTATGAGATGGATATGCGGATTGCTCAGAGCTATGAAGTGGATCAGGTGGTTCACGAAAATAAGGGGCTGTATATAAGCATTTTAGGACGGGATCAGACATTTTTGCTCCCGGTTTCCTTTGATTACCCTGTCAGGAAGGAAACGGATATCACCCAGCTGAAGCTTTTTGAAAATTTTTATCTGCCTGTTTTTGTGGGATCAGTGGATATACAGTATTATGATACGGTGACCTGTTTTTACGAGGAGGAGGAGTTTTTAAACCATTGTCAGGAAATTTTAAATGAGGAATTGGCAAATTTAGAAAAAAAAGGGGTGGAAATTATGGAAAATCACGTTATAATACAGAGTGATGACTTGTGCGCATATCTGCGTGGGACATTGACCCTGAAGGTTCAGGCAGGAGTTTCGGCGCCTGTCACCATGCCGGAGGTTGCGCCGGATCAATCGCAGTAAAGGAGAAATCGCGATTTGGCGATATGATTTAGTGAATGGGTGTATTACAAACGGTTATGAATATCCCGGTGGAGCATCAGAAAAATGTCTTTGGCCCCTTTGATATGTATATTAAAAAGATAGAAAGATCCCTGCATGTGACGGTGATCATGAGGGAGGGAGAGCTGAAAATCATTGGGCCGGAGGCAGCCATTGATTCCGCAAAGAGGGTGTTTCTGACGCTGACGGAGCTCTCCAAAAGAGGCAATGAGATTGCGGAGCAAAATGTTGACTATGCTATTGCCATGAGCTTTAAGGAAAAGGAGAACAAGCTTCTGGAGTTTGATGAGGATATGATCTGCCGCACCATCCAGGGAAAGCCCATTAAGCCAAAAACGCTGGGGCAGAAGCGGTATGTGGACGCCATCAGAAAAAATATGATCGTCTTCGGTGTGGGGCCTGCCGGAACCGGAAAAACCTACCTGGGTATGGCCATGGCCATACAGGCATTTAAGGAGGATCAGGTGTCCAGAATCATCCTCACCCGCCCCGCCATTGAGGCGGGCGAAAAGCTGGGATTTCTTCCGGGAGATATGCAGAGCAAGGTAGATCCCTATCTTCGGCCGCTCTACGATGCTCTGTATCAGATCATGGGGCCCGACAGCTTTCAGCACAATATGGAAAAGGGCCTGATCGAGGGGGCGCCCCTGGCCTATATGCGGGGACGTACGCTGGACAACTCCTATATCATTCTTGACGAGGCTCAAAATACAACGCCTGCTCAGATGAAGATGTTTCTGACCCGTATCGGCTTCGGCTCGAAGGTGATCATTACTGGAGACCTGACCCAGAAGGATCTGCCTGCGGGAACCCAGTCAGGTCTTGACAGCGCGCTGATGATTCTAAAAAATATTGAGGATATCGGCATCATCCACTTTACAAATGCAGATGTGGTGCGCCATCCCCTGGTTCAGCGAATCGTGGAGGCATATGAGAAGTATGAGCAGAAAAATCCCCAGAAGATGATAAAGGACAAGAGACATGACAGTTGATATTGAATATGAAACAGATATTCTGCTGGAGCTTCCTTGCAGGAATATCATCGAAAGGGTTGTTCGTGCTGCCCTGGATTACGAAAAATGTCCCTATGAGGCCTGTGTAAGTGTGGTTTTGACAGATAATAAAAATATTCATCAGGTGAATCTGGAAACCCGGCAGATTGACGCGCCCACAGATGTACTTTCTTTTCCCATGAACGAATTTCCTGCGCCAGGAGATTTTTCCAGGCTTGAGGATGACCCGGACAGCTTTGACCCGGACAGCGGAGAGCTGCTTCTGGGAGATATCATGATTTCAGCAGAAAAGGTTATGGAGCAAGCAAGGGCCTATGGTCACAGCGAGACAAGGGAGCTGGCCTTTCTGGTGGCCCACAGTATGCTCCACCTGATGGGATATGATCACATGGAGGACGAGGAGCGTCTGGATATGGAGCACCGTCAGCGGGAGATTCTGGAGAGCATCGGCATCCTACGATAGGAGAAATTATGAGCAATAACCAAAATGAAAAGAACACAGTTTTAGTACAGGGAACCATTCTGGCTGCGGCATCACTGCTTGTGCGGCTGATCGGCCTTATTTACCGCGTTCCCATGACACGAATTATAGGAGAGGCGGGCATCGGGTATTACTCTACAGCATATCAGGTTTACAATGTGATACTGCTTCTTTCATCATACAGTATGCCCCAGGCTGTCTCTAAGCTTATGGCCATGCGGCTTGGGAGGCGCCAGTACAGGAATGCAAACAGGTATTTTTTATGCTCCCTTCTTGTAAGCGCTATTTCAGGTTTTCTTTTCTTCTGTATTATGTATTTTGGCGCGGATTTTATTGCAGGTACCATGCTGAATGCGGAGCTGGCGGCATTTTCCATCCGAATGCTGGCGCCCACGGTGCTGGTTATGGCCTTTTTGGGTGTGTTCAGGGGCTTTTTTCAAGGCTTCAGAACCATGGTTCCCACTGCTATTTCCCAGATTTTGGAGCAGATCATCAATGCCATCGCCAGCGTGATCGGCGCGTATGTTCTTTTTAATAAGGGCTTGCAGACGGATCTGGTGAAGGGCACTACGGAATACTCCGCGGCTCTTGGAGCGATGGGCGGAACCATCGGCACATTGGCGGGAGCGGCAGCGGCTCTTGCCTTCATACTTTTTTTGTTTGCTGTTTCCTATTCCACTCTTCGGGCAAAAATGCGAAGGGAGCCTGCAAGAAGAGTCTTTAAATATGACAGGGTTTTCAGCGACATTTTGCTGATGATCACGCCCATTGTCATCAGTACATTTATTTTTCATATACTCAATCTTATTGACAATGGCATCTACGGCTCATACATGACAGGCATGGGTGTGGATGAAAAACAGTATATGTCTGTTTGGGGCGTTTACTCCGGAAAATATCAGCTCCTGATCAATCTTCCCATTGCCCTTGCCACGGCACTGGCTTCATCAGTTATACCGGAGCTGACAAGAGCTGTGGAACAGAGGGATCGGGGAGGAATCAGTCAGAAAATAGATATTTCCATCCGCTTTACGACCCTGATAACCATTCCCGCCATGATAGGTCTTGCTGTACTTGGCTCTGACCTGGTGGCTTTGCTTTTCGGTTCGGGTCCGTCAGCCGCAGATGCGGGAGAAATGCTGATTTACGGTGCTCTGGCAGTGCTGTTCTTCGCCTGTGCAACCATCAGCAATGGTATTTTACATGGCCTTGGAAAAATGTTTACAACTGTCCGCAATGCGCTCATTGCTTTGGCTGTTCATCTGATCGTGCTGGTGCTGTCGCTCTGGGTTATGAGCTGGAATATCAATGGCGTTGTCTTCTCATACACAGTATTCGGATTTGTCGTGTCAATACTGAACTATTTCAGCATCGTTGAGGCTTCCAATTTCCGGGGCTCCTTGGTAAAGACCTATCTTCTTCCCCTAGCCGCATCCGTGGTTATGGGAATGTGTGTTTACATTATCAATTTTGTTTTAACCAGGGGACTGGGGATTGTAATCCACCATGCAGCCATTGTGCGGCTGATCTCAGTCTGTATTTCCATTGCTGTCGGCGTTGTGGTTTATTTCGTGGCAGCTATAGTTTTTCGCGCAGCAGATGAGACAGATTTATTGGATATGCCCATGGGAGCCAGAATGATCCGCATAGCAAAGCGGATGCATTTACTTCATTCGGATGAATAAATTTTTAAATAGAGCAGATACTATACGTAAATCAAAGGGGGTGCCTTATGAAAAACGTTTATGTGTTCTGCTCTTTTGCGGTTTTAATGGTGATAATGGCTGTATCGCTGGTTCAGGTTCATATAAAGCTCAGAACGTTTACCCAGGAGCTTTCAGATATGACCCAGCTTCAGGAACAGGAAATGTCCCAGCAGGATTCGCGCATGGAGTTGATAGAAAGCAGTTTGGAGCGGGTTCACGACGCGCTTTCAGCCTTGGAGGAGACTGACACCCCCGGAAAGGTGATGGAGGAGGCTGTGGCATCCTTAAAGGCGCAGGAAAACGAAGGCGCAGAGCAGAGCAGCGAAGTAGCTGAAACCCATGAGCAAAGCCAGCAGGCTGAAGGATATGATATCCGGCTTGGTGAGGGCGTGATCTATGTATACATCACAGGAGAGAGGGAGCCTATGATCACACTTCCTATTTCTGGTGTGGATCTGACAGAGGAGCAGGCTTCTGACCTGGAGCAGGGAATCCATATCCAGGATATACAGCAGGTTTACTATCTATTGGAATCCTATTCAAGCTGAATTTCGCCTGTGCTTTATGAATCCTGCAGCAGTCCATGTCATGCAGGGCAGCTGCGGCAGAAAAATGTCAATAGTTTTTGTATTATAGGTAAAAAGAAGATATGAAGAAAATTGCAATTGTAGGGGCGGGCGCATCGGGTCTGGCTGCGGCAATAACCGCAGCCAGATGCGGCGCGGAGGTTTGCCTGTTTGAACAGCGGGAAACTGCGGCCAAAAAACTGCTTGTCACCGGTAACGGAAAATGTAATTTCCTGAACGAAGATCAGTGGGCAGGGCATTTTCACAGTCAGAATCCAGCGCTTGCAGAAAAAATACTGGAGGAGCTTCCCTATAAGGAGCTACTGGATTTTTTTGAGGGAATGGGGATTTTGCCCTATTCCAGAAAGGGATATCTCTATCCCATGTCCGGGCAGGCCCAGAGTATACATATGGCGCTGATCGAAACAGCAAAATCCCTGGGAGTATTGTTTTGCTGCAGCACAAGGGTGGAAAAAATAGAACGCTGCAGGGGACATTTTATTATTCACACAGACGGAAAAAATTCAGCGAGGGCAAATGCGCTTATTTTGTCCACGGGTACAAGAGCCGGTACGAAAATCAAGGAAAATCCTGGAGCTGCCCTGGTTCAGTCGTTTGGACATCATATAATCCCCTTCACTCCTGCGCTTTGTGCGCTGCGCTCTGATGGATTGATATGCCGTTATTGGCATGGTGTGAGAACCCAGGCGGAGCTGACGCTTTTGGTAGATGGAAAAGCCGCAGCTAGTGAAAAAGGCGAGCTGATGCTGACAGACTACGGGATAAGCGGTATACCTGCTTTTCAGGTCAGCCATCTGGTGGCTCCAGCGCTGCGGGAAAAAAAGAACGTATTGGCTCATGTGGACTGGCTGCCTGGGATTGACAAGGATGCCCTTATGAGGTTTCTCGATAATCTTTCTGTGAGCTTTCCTTTCAGGAAGGTTTCCGGCCTTTTATATGGAATTCTGCCCGTAAAGCTGGCAGATTCCCTGATCGTTGAGGCAACCAAGAGGGAGGAGGAGCTAAAAGAGCTGGGAGCCCATATGATGAGCTGGAATCATATGAGCGTGTCTCAGAAAAATGCCATCATTAAAAATATAAAGCATTTTTTACTTCCCGTCATGGGGGTAAATGACTTTGAGCATGCGCAGGTATGCGCGGGGGGAGTGCCCCTGACAGAAATTGAAATCCCTGCGTGCAGATCAAAGCTTGATAATGAACTCTATCTGACAGGTGAGCTTTTGGATGTTCATGGAGACTGCGGAGGCTACAATCTCCAGTGGGCATGGACTACAGGTATTATTGCGGGCCGCGGGGCAGCAAAAACCTGAGAAGGGGAGTTACGAAAGGTTAGGGCAGATCAATGATACTGATTAGAGGGATAAAGCTGCGCCCTGGAGAGCGCGATGAAAGACTGAAAAAAAAGACAGTGGGAATACTGGGCTGCAGGCCGGATCAGCTGACTGCAATGAAGCTGATGCGGGAGTCCCTGGACGCCAGAAAGAAACCGGATATTTTTTGTGTTTATGAGGTAATGGTTTCCCTGTCATGCTGCCATAGTCTGGAGCAGGAGCGGGCATATATCAAAAAGCATCATATCAAATCCGCAGAGGCAGTTTCGGATATGAAATATATATTTCCCTTTCAGTCAGAGAGCGGCAATGAAAAACCCATTATTGTGGGAATGGGGCCTGCCGGATTATTTTGCGGGCTGATGCTGGCCAGAGCAGGATATAAACCGATTATATTAGAGAGGGGAAAGTCCCTGGAGGAGCGGACAAAGGATGTGGAAGATTTCTGGAGCGGAAGCCCTCTAAACCCGGAATCAAATGTCCAATTTGGAGAAGGGGGAGCCGGAACCTTCAGCGATGGCAAGCTGAATACGTTGGTGAAGGGCTCCAGGGACATCCATCGCTTTGTTCTGGAGGAATTTGTAAGATTCGGCGCGCCGGAGGAAATCCTTTACTCTTCCAAGCCCCACATTGGAACAGATATATTGCGCACAGTTGTAAAAAATATGCGTCAGGAGATCATTGCGCTGGGAGGAGAGGTGCGCTTTAAAAGCAGAATGGACGCGCTTATTTGTGAGAAGGGCAGATTGAAAGGCGTGGTATATTTGGAGGAGGGTGTGAAGCGCAGGCTTTCCTGCCAACACCTTTGCCTTGCCATTGGGCACAGTGCAAGGGATACCTTTCAGGTTCTCCATAAAATGCAGGTTTCCATGGAGCCGAAGCCCTTTGCGGTGGGAGTACGTATAGAGCATCCTCAGAGTATGATCAACGAAGCCCAGTACGGTAAAGACGCAGCTTTGGAAAAGCTTCCAACGGCCTCTTATAAGCTTACGGCAAAGGCCGATAACGGCCGGTCAGTATACTCATTTTGCATGTGTCCCGGGGGCTTCGTGGTAAACGCATCCTCAGAACCCGGCCGTCTGGCGGTTAACGGCATGAGCTATGCAGCCAGAGACGGGGAAAATGCAAACAGCGCCATTGTGGTAGGGGTTCATCCACAGGATTTGGACAGCTCCGATCTGTTCTGCGGTTTGCATTTCCAGGAGCAGCTGGAAGCAAAAGCTTACAGACTGGCAAACGGTGCGGTGCCAGTTCAGACCTACGGAGATTTTCAGGCCGATAAGAAAAGTACATGTTTGGGAGCGGTAAATCCACAGGTAAAGGGTGCATGGAGCTTTGCAAACCTGAGAGAACTCTTCCCTGATTTTATCAACGAAGCACTGCTGTCGGCTATTCCGCAGTTTGGGGAAAAGCTCATAGGCTTTGACCGAGCTGATGCCCTGCTGCTGGGAGTGGAGAGCAGAACCTCCTCTCCTGTACGGATCATCCGGGATAAAACCTTCCAGAGCAATATCCAGGGACTTTTTCCATGCGGGGAAGGCGCAGGATATGCGGGAGGCATCACTTCTGCGGCTATGGACGGTATCCGTGTAGCGGAAGCTATGGCCCGCAGCATAAATGCGAAAAAAGTGGATGACTTATCATAGAAAATGTAGTAAAATATAAGGATAGGAAAAAATAGCTCCTGTTTAATTATCAGCCCGAGGTGAAGACGTTGACAGATTGTACGGCGTACAAAGGCGTTTATAACTTGAAAGGATGGTTCGTACAACAGGAAGCAATAAAGGACATGAAAATGAATTTTAGAGAGAAGCTGAAGGACAAGAAAAGAATAGTGGTAAAAATCGGTTCCTCCTCCCTTACGCATCCGGAGACGGGAAATATGAATTATAGCAAGATTGAGCAGCTTATAAGAACGCTTACAGATATCCATGGAACCGGAAGGGATGTGGTGTTAGTATCCTCTGGCGCAATTGCTGTGGGAAGACAGGTGATGAATATAAAGCCCCAGACCCTCAGCGAAAAGCAGGCGTTGGCGGCTATTGGCCAGGCCAGGCTGATGATGACCTATCAAAAGCTTTTCGCGGAATACAATCAGGTAACAGGGCAGATCCTGATGACCAAAAACACAATGGTCAACGCATTAAACCGCCGGCTGGCCCAGAATACCTTTGAGGAGCTTCTTCATCTCGGCGTGATACCCATTGTAAACGAAAATGACACTGTTTCCACATATGAGATTGAGTTTGGCGATAACGACAGGCTTTCTGCTATTGTTGCTGCCTTGATCCATGCGGATTTATTGATACTTCTGTCAGATATTGACGGATTCTATACGGATGATCCTCATAAAAACCCGGATGCAAGGCTTATAAGCCTTGTCCCTGAGATCAATGAGGATTTCCTTAATATGGGTAAGGGAACAAGCACGGATATCGGAACTGGGGGGATGTCAGCAAAGCTGTCAGCAGCCCGGGTTGCTACAGACTCCGGCGCTGATATGGTAATTATGAACGGTGATAGGCTTGATGCTATTCCCCAGGTACTTAAAGGAGAAGAAATAGGAACGCTGTTCTTAGCTCACAAGAATAAAAATTTTGATCTGATCGATTATCTGTCAGACTAGCAGGAGTGTCTATGGACATAAAAATCATTCCAAAGGAAGAGGGAACAGTGCTGTATTCCATCAGCAAGGATATGGTGCTGATGCTCCGGCCCCATATGCGCACAGCTCCTGGTTCAGGAGGCGTTATTCCCTTTGCAAGGGTGGACTATTATCTGTACCATTTAAAAAAGAATGTAAGGGAGGAGCTTCTTCCCGATGTCGAAAAATATATGGTTGCAAACCTTTGCTTTTGCGAGCGGGAGGCCAGTGAAATCTATTTTTTTCACATTGAATATACCAAATTTCCGGTAGCGACGTTTCTGCTGTTCAGCTATAACATTCATCAGCAGATTTGCAAGGAGGTATACAGATTTGAGGACAACTTGAAGCTTTATGAACGGGATAAAAAGATCGATCTGTTTATTCTTAATGCAAGTTACTTTTTGATGCAGTTTCGGATGAATGTTTCCAATTACAGAGGGACCTATAAGGGCTTTATGAAATTTTCATCCTTTCTGTATGACCGCAATAACAAGATGCGGTTTGAAATTTATGATCAGCGCTTCACCAAATACGGTATTATGCAGATGCTTCCCGTGGCCAACAATGTGTGTGCGGTGCGATTGGGCTATAACCTGATTGAGGATCAGCGCTATGAGCATCTGATGAAGAAAGAGTCTGCGGAGGAAACGATCGGACTCATCTCTATTTCTCAGTTTATAGGAGATCTGCTGCTGAAGCTCCCCATCGTTTCCATGGAGATCATCGACGAGGTTTACTGGGATAAAACCTTTTCCCCCATCAGCAGGCAGGGAAAGTATGTGATTTTCAGCAGAATTTCCAGGGATGATTTTTCGCAGGAAATTATCTTCTATCAGTATATAACTAAGGAAACGATCATGCTTTTGAATAAGAATCCTTATAATCCGGAAAAGCTTATGCCAAGCGTGCTGATCAATAGTCCATATATAATTAAAGAAAGAAGAAAATTTATAGAATTTTATAATATCAGTAAAAATGCGGTGGATGTACGGCTGCCCATAGGAACGAAGATTGTTGATATTCAAAACAATTTGCTGGTAATACAGACTAAAAAGAACAGATTGTTTTCCAAGAACCAGGAGGACTATTTTGAGGTATATCAGTTCTCCGGAATGAAGATGCTGTACAGGGAACGTGCCAGGGATATTCAGGTGCTATCCACATCGCCTGATAATCTTCTGATATTTGTCCAGGAAAGGTCGGTGTGAGATGACAGAGGAAGATATCAAACGGATCAATGAGTTATATAAAAAAGAGAAGGAAGGAACCTTAACAGTGGAGGAGCGCCGGGAACAGGCGAATCTGCGGGCGGCCTATCTGGAGAGCATTCGTAAAGGTATTAGGGCCCAGCTGGAAACCATTAAGATCAAGCAGCCGGACGGCACCCTGATCGATGTGAAAAAGCGTCATGATGATAAGTATGGAAAATCGTAATCGATCCGTCATTGAGCAGAAAAGGCTTGTCAGGGAGATGCTGCTGACAGCCCGGAAAAATCATGATTCCCAGCAGGCGCAGAAAAAAAGCCGTGGTATCTGTGAAGGGATTAAAGCGCTGAGGGAGTTTCAGGATGCGGCTGTGATATATGGATATATTCCGGTGCGGGGAGAGGTAGATGTGCGTTCCCTTCTGGAGGAGGCATTTAGACAAGAGAAACGAGTTGCGCTTCCCAGATGTCTGGATAGGCGGGGGCATATGGCTTTTTTTGAGATCCGGTCTTTTTCGGATCTGGTACCGGGAGCTTTTCATATTCCTGAACCAGGGGAGGGACTGAAAAAAATGGATGTCAGGAATGGCGTGATGCTGGTTCCCGGTGTGGGCTATGATCGATCCTGCAGCAGATTGGGATATGGAGGCGGATATTATGACCGCTTTATCGGAAAAACAGCCGGCGTAAGCTGCATTGCCCCGGCATATGATTTTCAGCTTACGGATTTGCTGCCGGTGGAAGTTCATGATGCAAGGGTGGATATGATTGTAACTGAAAAACAGATTATAAAAAGGAGGATGGAAGATGATTGATTTAAGACCCATTGGGCTGACAGCCAGAGAGGCGGCCTTCTTCTTAAATAAAGCTAAGACTGATGAAAAAAACAGGGTGCTTTTGACGGCGGCAGAGGATTTGACCAAGGCGGCGGAGGATATTTTAAAGGCCAATCAGAAGGATATCCAGGCAGCAAGGGCAGCCGGTATGAAGGAGTCCTTAGTGGATCGCCTAAAGCTCACGAAGGCCCGTATAGAGGCTATGGCCGAAGGCCTTCGCCAGATTGTCTCCTTAGACGACCCCATCGGGGAGGTTCTGGAGATGAAAAAACGTCCCAATGGTCTGCTGATCGGTAAAATGGTTGTTCCCTTAGGGGTTATCGCCATGATCTACGAATCCAGACCCAATGTGACAGTGGATGCCTTCGGACTCTGCTTTAAGACCGGAAATGCCGTTGTCTTAAAGGGGGGCAGCGACGCCATCCATTCCAATATCTGTATCGCGCATATTTTGCAGGAGGCCCTTGATAAAAACGGATTTCCGACAGGCTGTGTCCAGCTTATAGAAGATACGGACAGAGAAACCGTGAAGGAGCTTCTGCGGATGAATGAGTACATCGATGTGATCATTCCCAGAGGCGGTGCAGGTCTGATCCGGATGGTGGTTCAAAACAGCACGGTCCCTGTTATAGAGACGGGTACTGGAAACTGCCATGTGTATGTGGATGAGTCGGCGGACCTGAATATGGCTCTTGATATCATTGAAAACGCCAAGACACAGCGCACAGGAGTGTGCAATGCCTGTGAGTCTGTGGTGGTGCATGAGGCGGTTGTGGAGAAGTTTTCAAAGCTTCTGGCAGAGCGGCTTTCAAAGAAAAATGTGGAGATCCGTGGGGATGAGATTGCCAGACAGTTTGAGGGCAGCTTTGTTCCTGCCACGGAGGAGGATTGGGGAACGGAGTATCTGGATCTGATTCTATCCTTTAAGACGGTGTCCTCCATTGATGAGGCCATCCGTCATATCAACAAATACAACACCGGGCATTCCGAGGCCATTATCACCCGGGATTATGAAAATGCCCAAAGATTTTTGAACGAGATAGACGCCGCCGCTGTCTATGTGAATGCCTCCACCAGATTTACGGATGGATTTGAATTTGGCTTTGGCGCTGAGATCGGCATCAGCACCCAGAAGCTCCACGCAAGGGGGCCCATGGGGCTGATGGCGCTTACATCTACGAAATATATCATCTACGGAAATGGCCAGGTAAGAAAATAGATGTTTAACGAAAAGGATTTAACAGCGATTGATTTAACCCAGGAGGCGACGGCAGAGGAGCCTCTTCGCCAGTATTATTTTATGGCAAAACTGAGGGAGCTGGTAAAGACTCTTTCCGAGGAAAGAGGACGCCCGCTTCTGGTGTACAATCTGGTGGTTGGCTGCCAGATGAACGCCAAGGATTCGGAAAAGCTCCTGGGAATACTTTTGCAGGCTGGCTTTGTAGAGACAGAGGCGGAGGACGGGGCAGACCTGGTGGTCTATAACACCTGCACGGTGCGGGAGAATGCCAATCAAAAGGTTTACGGCCGCCTGGGATACCTGAACAGCCTGAAGCGCCAGAATCCGGATATGCTGATCGCCATGTGCGGCTGTATGATGCAGGAACCCCATGTGGTGGAGACTATCCGCACGAAATATCGCTTTGTAGATCTGGTGTTTGGAACCCATAATATCTATAAGATTGCGGAGCTTTTATATCTGCGCGTCACCACCGGGAAAATGGTGATCGATATTTTAAAGGATGCAAAGACCATTGTGGAGGATCTTCCTGCCCAGAGGAAGTACAGCTTCAAGTCCGGGGTCAATATTATGTTTGGCTGCAATAATTTCTGTACCTACTGCATCGTCCCCTACGTGCGGGGGCGGGAGCGCTCCAGGAAGGCGGAGGATATATTGAAGGAAATTCGTCAGCTGGTGGCCGACGGCGTGGTGGAGGTGATGCTTTTAGGGCAAAATGTCAACTCCTACGGCAAGGATTTGGAGGAGCCCGTCAGCTTTGCAAGTCTTCTGCGAAGGGTGAATGATATTCCGGGGTTAAAGAGGATTCGCTTTATGACCTCCCATCCCAAGGATTTGTCCGATGAGCTGATTGAGGCCATGAGGGACTGCGAAAAAGTCTGCAGACATCTCCACCTTCCCCTCCAGTCCGGAAGCTCACGGATATTGGAGAGAATGAACCGCCATTATACGAAGGAGCAGTACCTGATGCTGGTGGACAAGATCAGGAGAGAAATACCGGATATGGCTCTGACCACAGATATAATTGTAGGATTTCCCGGAGAGACAGAGGAGGACTTTGAGGATACCATGGATGTGGTCAGGCGTGTGCGCTATGACAGCGCCTTTACCTTTATCTACTCTAAACGGACGGGAACCCCGGCGGCTTCCATGCCTGACCAGGTTGCGCCGGGGGTGGTGAAGGAACGCTTTGACCGGCTGCTAAAGCTGGTTCAGCAGATTGCCTCTGAAACCGTGGGTAAGGACTGCGGGAAAGTACTGGAGGCTCTGGTGGAAGAGGAGGATGAGCATCAGCCAGGCTTCATAACCGGACGTCTCAGCAACAATGTGATGGTGCATTTCCCCGGAGGAAGGGAGTTGATTGGAACAATTGTCCCTGTGCGCCTTACGGAGGCAAAGGGCTTTTACTATCTGGGCCGCATGGAGCCATATAAAGAATAAATACAGCATGAAAAGCTTAGAAGGATTGGTGTTAAAGGATGAGCAAACTGTCACCGGAGGAAATGAAAAAACTGTCACCGATGATGACGCAGTATTTAAAGACCAAGGATGAATATGGGGACTGCATCCTCTTTTACCGGCTGGGGGATTTCTATGAAATGTTCTTTGACGACGCCGTCACTGTTTCCAAAGAGCTGGAGCTGGTGCTGACGGGCAAGGACTGTGGTCTGGATGAGAGGGCGCCCATGTGCGGTATTCCCTATCATGCGGTGGAGGTCTATCTGGAAAAGCTGGTGAAAAATGGTCATAAGGTGGCTATAGCGGAACAGCTGGAGGATCCGAAGCAGGCAAAGGGGCTGGTGAAGCGGGATGTAATCCGGGTGGTTACCCCTGGAACCATTCTGGCATCTCCATCCATGGATGAGACCAAAAACAATTATCTCATGTGCATTGTCTATGTGGGAAATGCCTACGGCATCTCCGTGTCCGATGTGACCACAGGGGAATTTCTTCTCTCGGACATGAAGGATCAGACAGAGCTTTTAGACGAGGTTTTCAGATTTCAGCCCGCAGAGCTTATCTGCAATGAGGCCATCTGCATGAGCGGTATCAATTTTGAAGCCGTAAAGGAGCGGATTGGTTTTACCATGAGCACCCTGCCAAACAGATATTTTGATGATCTTGCCTGCAATAAAATCATCTGCGAGCATTTTCATATAGGCACTATTGCGGGACTGGGGATTGCAGACTTTGGCAATGGGGTGATAGCGGCCGGCGCGCTTTTGCAGTATCTGTACGAGACCCAGAAAAATGACCTTCCCCATCTGACGTCCCTGAAGCCCTATACTCCCGGCAGGTTTATGATTCTTGACACCTCCACCAGGAGAAATCTGGAGCTGACGGAAACCATGCGGGAGAAGCAGAAGAGGGGAACCCTTTTATGGGTGCTTGACAAGACCAAAACCGCCATGGGTGCAAGACTTTTGCGCCAGTATATCGAGCAGCCCCTGGTAAACAAGGAGGAAATCTTACTTCGCCAGGATGCCATCGGGGAGCTGATGGAACATTACATCGACCGGGAGGAGCTTCGGGAATATCTTCAGCCGATTTATGATCTGGAGAGACTTGTGGGACGGATCAGTTACAAATCCGCCAATCCCAAGGATCTGATCGCTCTCAAAAGCTCTATGGAGATGCTGCCCCATATCAAAAGGATTATCACGGGCTTTAAAAAGAAGGCATTTTTAGACTGTGCCGGGGAACTGGATACCCTGGAGGATCTGTACGATCTCATCAGCAGAGCCATCGTGGATGATCCCCCGATGCTTGTCCATGACGGAGGAATCATCAGGCCAGGATACCATGAGGAGGCAGATCAGCTTCGCAGCGCTAAGACGGAGGGAAAGAACTGGCTGGCGCAGCTGGAGGCGGAGGAACGGGAAAAAACCGGAATCAAAAATCTGCGAATAAAATTTAACAAGGTATTTGGCTATTATCTGGAGGTGACAAATTCCTTCAAGGATCTGGTACCGGACTATTATGAGCGCAAGCAGACCCTGGTGGGAGCCGAGCGTTACACAACAAAGAGACTGAAAGAGCTGGAAAATACGATTCTGGGCGCTGATGACAGGCTCACCACCTTGGAGTATGAGCTGTTCTGCCAGGTGCGGGATACCATCGGCGCTCAGGTGGGCCGAATCCAGTCCACAGCCCAGGCAGTGGCCAGGCTGGATGTGTACTGTTCCCTGGCTGTGGCTGCAGAGCAGAACAATTATGTGCGGCCTCATATCAATGAAAAGGGATTGATAAAGGTTTCTGACGGCCGTCATCCTGTGGTGGAGAAGATGATTACCAATGACCTTTTTGTGTCAAATGATGTGCTTCTGGACAGCCACTCCAACAGAATTTCCATTATTACCGGTCCAAATATGGCGGGTAAATCCACCTATATGCGCCAGGTGGCGCTGATTTGTCTGATGGCACAGATCGGTTCCTTTGTTCCTGCCCGGGAGGCGGATATCTGCCTTTGCGACAGAATTTTTACAAGGGTTGGCGCCAGTGATGATCTGGCCAGCGGACAGTCCACCTTTATGGTGGAGATGACGGAGGTTTCCAACATCCTGCGAAATGCAACGAAAAACAGTCTGATTGTTCTGGATGAGATCGGCCGGGGTACCAGTACATATGACGGGATGAGTATCGCTTGGGCGGTGGTGGAATACATCAGCGATCCAAAGCTTTTGGGGGCAAAGACCCTTTTTGCCACCCATTATCACGAGCTTACTGAGCTGGAGGGGGCCATCAGCGGTGTGAACAATTACTGCATTGCCGTGAAGGAGCAGGGCGATGACATTATTTTTCTGAGAAAGATCATTCAGGGTGGAGCGGATAAGAGCTATGGCATTCAGGTGGCCAAGCTGGCCGGGGTGCCGGAGAAGGTGATTGCCCGGGCCAAGGAGCTGGTGCAGCAGCTTTCCGAGGCGGATATCGCCCAAAGTGCCAGGGAGGTTGCCAAAAATGGCATGTCGGGCAAGACATCCAAACGGGTACAGAAGCCGGATGACGTGGATTCCAACCAAATGACCCTTTTTGACACGGTTCGGGAGGATGATATTATTAAAAAACTGCAGGAGATGGATATCGGACAGATGACTCCCATGGATGCGCTGAACACCCTTTATCAATGGCAGAATTTATTAAGAAACAGATTTTAAAATTTTCCGGCACATACCGGTAGAAGGCGGGAAGAAAAATTGGGAAAGATTCGGGTACTGGATGAGAATACAGTCAATCAGATTGCGGCGGGGGAGGTGATTGACCGCCCTTCTTCTGTTGTAAAGGAGCTTTTGGAAAATGCCATCGATGCGGGAGCAAAGGCCGTCACCGTTGAGATTAAGGAGGGGGGCTTAAGTCTGATTCGCATCACAGACAACGGAAGCGGTATTGGCGCAGACGACATTCACAATGCGTTTGTGGCTCATGCCACCAGCAAGATTAAAGATGCGGCGGATCTGGTCAGCGTTTCCTCCCTTGGCTTTCGCGGGGAGGCTCTTTCAAGCATTGCGGCTGTGTGCCGGGTGGAGCTGATCACCAAAACCAGGGATTCCGTTACTGGAATCTGCTACAAAATTGAGGGAGGCCGGGAAGTTTCCCTTGAGGAGATCGGCGCGCCGGATGGCACCACCTTCCTGGTAAGAGATATCTTTTACAACACTCCTGCCAGAAGAAAATTTTTAAAGACCAGTCAAACGGAGGGACTCTATATCAGCGAGCTGGTGGAACGCATTGCCATGAGCAGGCCGGATATTTCCTTTAGGCTGATTATGAACGGACAGAATAAGCTGTATACCTCGGGAAACGGGAAATTAAAGGATGTGATCTATTCTATTTTTGGTAAGGATATCGCTTCCAATCTGATTCCTGTGAAGCTAAAGCTGGCAGGACTTTCCGTTACAGGCTTTGTGGGAAAACCGGTGATCAACCGGGGAAACAGGGCCTTTGAGAATTATTTTGTCAATGGGCGTTATGTGAAAAGCAGGGTGATCAGCAAGGCCATCGAGGATGCCTATAAACCCTACATGATGCAGCATAAATATCCCTTTACGGTGCTTTTGATCGATATTCCTCCGGAGCTTTTGGATGTGAATGTGCATCCTGCAAAGATGGAGCTTCGTTTCAGACAGGAGGAGGCGCTGTATCAGGAACTGATGAAGGCCATTGGAACTGCCATAAGGACCCAGGAGCTGGTGGTTGAAACCCGCTTTAAGGAAGAACTGCCCAGGGGAACACATGTAGCGGAAAAAAACACCTACGGTTTGGCAAAGCCTGCCGTTCCCAGAAGACCGGAGCCCTTTGAAACGCTTCGTTTATTGGCCGAGAAACCACAGGAAACAAAGGATAGGGCTCAGGGAGATACCCTGGATACCCAGGAAGAAGCGCTCCCCCAGGCTCCTGTTTCGAATGCTGCTGCCGGACAGCCTGCCGGGACAGAACCAAGCTCAGTTTCAGAACAGAAGAATTCTTTAAAAAATGAAGCCAGGCAGGGGGAGGTTTTTGATGCGGTTCAGATGGAACTTTTTGATGACAGGCTTCTCTCAAAAAAGGCCCGCAGCAGACACCGGCTCATCGGTCAGCTTTTTGAGACCTATTGGCTTATCGAATATGAGGAGAAGCTGTTTATCATTGACCAGCATGCGGCTCATGAAAAGGTGCTGTATGAACGGACTATGAAGGACATGGCAGCGCGTGAGGCCTCATCACAGCTCCTCAATCCCTCCATTATGCTGCATCTCACCGACAGACAGCGGGCTGCCCTTGAGGAAAATATGGAGTATCTTGTCAGACTGGGCTTTGAGATCAGCAATTTCGGAGGAAATACCTATTCCGTCAGCGCCCTTCCCGCAAATCTCTTTTCCCTGAATCAGGTGGATCTGCTGATTGAGCTTCTGGATGATCTGGCTGACGAAATCGGCCATGTGGGCAGCCAGACCATTATGGACAGAGTGGCCTCCATGTCATGCAAAGCGGCAGTCAAAGGGAATATGCGGCTGACCCCTGCGGAGGCGGATGCGCTGATCGACGAGCTGCTGACCCTGGACAATCCATATGCCTGCCCCCATGGCAGACCAACCATCATATCCATGACAAAATACGAGATCGAGAAAAAATTTAGGAGAGTATTGTAGAGGTTGGAAATGGACAAGAAACCATTGATCATCCTGACAGGCCCCACTGCTGTTGGCAAGACGGACTTATCCATTGCTCTGGCAAAGGCGGTAAGAGGTTCTGTCATCAGCGCCGATTCCATGCAGGTATATAAATATATGGACATTGGCTCCGCAAAAATCACACCGGAACAGATGCAGGGGATTCCCCATTATCTGGTGGATTGTTTGGAGCCCTCAGAGGATTTTAATGTAGTGAATTTCCAGCGCCTGGCAAAGAAGGCTCTTTCTGAAATTTATGGGGCCGGCCGACTTCCCATCGTCACCGGAGGGACAGGCTTTTATATCCAGGCGCTTCTCCGTGACATCAATTTTACAGACTGCGACGAGGATATTTCCTACAGACAGGAGCTGGAGACGCTTGCCGGGAAGAAGGGAAGCGGCGTACTTCACGAGATGCTGGGGGAAGTGGACCCGGCCAGCGCAAAGGCCATCCATCCAAACAATACAAAGAGAATCATCCGGGCGTTGGAGTTTTATCATAAAACAGGTATCCGGATTTCCGAGCATAATGAGAGAGAGCGTTTAAAGGAAGCCGCCTACAACAGCGCCTATTTTGTTTTAAATCTGCCCCGCCCTCTGCTTTATAAGCGTATTGACCAAAGAGTGGACAGCATGATGGAAGCGGGACTGGTTGAAGAGGTAAAGGGCCTTCTGGAACGGGGATGTACCAGGGATATGGTTGCCATGCAGGGGCTGGGCTACAAGGAAATCATCGATTATCTGAAGGGGAACTGTACCTTGGAGCAGGCTGTATACATTATCAAGAGAGACACCAGGCATTTTGCTAAGCGCCAGCTGACCTGGTTTGCCAGAGAGCGGGATGTAATCTGGATTGAAAAGGAACAGTTTTCATCCGCCGACGTTCTTCTGGATTATATGCTGAATATTCTTAGAGAAAAACAGATCATTTTATGAACTTTTGTGAATTTTTTTGATTCTGACTGGAAAAAACACAGCCGGTATTGTATACTGAAGGACAATACATGTGCAGGATTATAAGGGGAGGTATCATGATAGGAGAAGAGCAATTATTAACCCTTCAGGGGCTGTATGAAAAAATGGGAATAAAAAGTGATATCTACGAATACGGGGAGATGGTTTTGGAGGAGCTAAAGCCCCGCTTTGACGGAATTGACCAGATTGCTGAATACAATCAGCTGAAGGTTTTGGGCGCCATGCAGAAGCACAGGGTCAGCGCAGAGCATTTTAATCCCAGCAGCGGCTATGGCTATGATGACGCGGGAAGGGATACTCTGGAAAAGGTATACGCCTCCGTTTTTCATACAGAGGCGGCTCTTGTACGTCCTCAGATTGTTTCCGGAACCCATGCTCTGGCAGTAGCCCTTTTTGGCATCCTTCGTCCGGGGGACGAGCTTTTATCCATTGGAGGAAAGCCCTATGATACCATGGAAGAGGTGATTGGTATCCGGAACTGTCCCGGTTCTCTGAAGGATTTTGGCGTCACCTATGCCCAGGCGGAGCTGTTTTCAGACGGCTCCTTTGACTATGATGAGATTGAGGATCTTTTAAATGAAAAAACAAAAATGATTCTCATTCAGCGATCAAAGGGATATCAGACCAGACCATCCTTTTCTGTCAATCAGATAGGGGAGGCCATCGCCTTTATCCGGGAAAAAAAGCCTGAGGCAGTGATCATGGTGGACAATTGTTATGGAGAATTCGTAGATGTGATCGAGCCTTCCGATGTGGGAGCTGACCTGGTGGTAGGTTCTCTGATTAAGAATCCAGGAGGCGGTCTGGCTGAGGCTGGAGGATATATCGCCGGCCGGAAGGATCTGATCCGCTTATGCTCCTACCGGCTTACTGCTCCGGGAATCGGAAATGAGGTCGGAGCAAACCTGGGTGTTTTAAAAAATTTCTATCAGGGCTTATTTTTAGCGCCGGTGGTTGTTGCCTCCGCTTTGAAGGGCGCAATATTTGCCGCATCGCTCTATGAAAAGCTCGGCTTTAGGGTTGTTCCTGCAGCCGATGAAGAGAGAAATGATATCATTCAGGCTATTGAGTTTGGATCCCCAGAGGGTGTGATCGCATTCTGTAAGGGCATTCAGTCCGCGGCTCCTGTTGACAGCTATGTGACGCCGGAGGGTGGAGATATGCCGGGGTATGAGGCGCCTGTAATCATGGCTGCAGGAGCTTTTGTTCAGGGCTCATCCATTGAGCTCAGCGCAGATGGTCCCCTGACAGAACCCTATGCTGTATATTTCCAGGGCGGACTCACCTGGCAGCATGCAAAGTATGGGATACTTCGTTCGCTGCAGGAGGTAAACGACCATGGCGTCACACCGCCGGAGCGTCCCGATGACAGTTATATTGACCCGGAGGATTATGAGGATCCGGATGAAGATTTCATATAAAGATCAACGATACTAGGATTCTGCGGACAAGACAATCCGCTGATTTCATTGTTTCGGCGTAATACATGATTATCACAGGTCATGACTGGTAGCGGGCTGTCGAGTATATAAGGGCGGGCCGCTATTATGATTTCAAACCTCAAAAGCCATTACCCTGAAGGTCCTGCCGCCGGATAGGCGGCATCAATTCAGATATGTCCGGCCACCGGGCGCATGAGGGCTTATTTTGAATTGCGCAATATATCGACAAAAACTTCATGATTATTCCTCTATACAATAAAAGGAAATTGTGATAAAATATTTCATGTCAATGGCATGACTGCCTGGCGATAAGATGAAATCCTGCATTTGGATTCTATCTGAATTGGAATACTTTATGTACCTGCCGGGGTACAGGGAGGAAAAATATGGCTGGTAAAAATACCGTTGGGAAAAATAACTGGGCGCTGTTTTTATTACTGTTGTGCGGCATAGTGATTGGCGGCTTTATAGGCAGCCTGGTTGAGAATGTTGGAGCCTTAAGCTGGCTGGCCTATGGGCAGAGCTTTGGGCTGACACAGCCCATTGTACTGGATCTTGGCATACTGGCTCTGACATTTGGTTTAAGCATTCATATCAATATTGCTGCAATACTGGGAGTTGTGATTGCAGCGATTCTTTACAGATTCCTGTGATACATCTCCCCTTTGGGGAAGGAATCAAATATGGGAAGTTTAAAAAATATACCGGCTGGGGAACAGCCCTATGAGAAATGTAAGGCTTTTGGACCGGAAATACTGACAGATTCAGAGCTGCTTGCGGTATTTATCAGGACAGGCACCAGGGATGAAAATCCCATTCAGGTTGCAAGGCATGTCCTAAGAAGCTCGGGGAAGGACAGCCTGGTGGGGCTTATGCAGATGAGCTTAAAGGATTACATGTCCATAAAGGGAATTGGCGAGGTGAAAGCCATTCAGCTTTTGTGTCTGGCCGAACTGTCAAAGCGGATTGCAAGACAGCAGGCGGCTTCTAACTTACAGATGAACAGTCCCGGTTCTATAGCGGACTATTATATGGAAAGACTTCGCCATGAAAAACATGAGCAGGTATGGATCTGTCTGTTTGACACAAAATGCAAGCTGATCTGCGACAGGATGATAAGCGCAGGCACAGCCAATGCATCTCTGATTTCTCCTAGAGAGATATACGCATTCGCCCTTAAAAATGAGGCGGTTTATCTGGCTCTGGTTCACAATCATCCCAGCGGCGATCCCGCTCCAAGTGATGAGGACATTGCCGTAACCAGACGTGTGGCGGATGCAGGTTCTATCATGGACATCAAATTAATTGACCATATTATTATTGGAGACAGAGATTACACAAGCTTAAAAAAAATCGGATTGATAAATGAATGAAGAGAAAACTTAAAATTTTTCTGAAAATTAAATACATTCTGATGATCCTGACCATCGTTATGCTGGGGCTTGTGGTTGTCACCTATAGTATGGGCGGAAGCATATACAGCTACAAAAATATGCTGTCCAGTGCCATATCCCCTATCAGAAATTCCATACAGGGCATCAGGGATTTTTTTACAGGCATATCGGAGAGGAATGCTGACCGGGAGGAACTGCTGGCTGAGGTTGAAGCGCTTCAGGCCGAGAACGAGGAGCTTCGTCAGCAGATATCTGATTTCAGCTCTGAAAAATATGAACTTAATGAGCTCCGGGATCTTTTAAATCTTGCCCAAAGCTATTCAGAATATTCCACTGTCGGTGCAACAGTAATAGCAAAAAACACAGGAAACTGGTTCTATGAATTTACCATCGACAAGGGATCGGAGGACGGCATTGAACTGGATATGAATGTTCTTGCCAGAGGCGGCCTAGCGGGAATAGTGACGGATGTGGGTAAGAATTACAGCATTGTAACCAGCATTATAGCGGATGATATGAACGTCAGTGCCGTATCCTCCACAGGCAGGGATTCCTGTATTGTAAGCGGTGATCTGGAGCTTCTTGATGAGGGCTATATCCGCCTGATGTATCTGCCCGGCGATGCTTCTGTAGGAGAATACGAGCGTATTATCACCTCCACAACAAGCAGCAAATATCTGCCGGGAATTTTAATTGGTTATGCCTTTAACATTACCATGGACAGCAATGAGCTTACTCAGTCAGGATATCTGATTCCCGCAGTGGATTTTGCGCATCTGGAGCATGTGGTTGTCATTCAGAAAACAAAGACGTCCATGCTGCAGGAGGAGTAAAGGAGTCCTATGCTTCGATTGATTGGAACCGTTTTACTTATCTTACTTTCATATCTGCTGCAGACCAGCGTGCTTGGAATGCTTCCGTTTATCCAGACTACGCCCAATCTGCTTCTTGTGATCACCTTTTCCATCGGCCTTCTGCGGGGAAAAGAGGAGGGAATGATTACAGGCGCCTTCTGCGGGCTTTTTCTGGACCTGATGAGCGGCGGGTATCTGGGGTTTTATGGCTTGATTTATATGTATATCGGTTTTATGTGCGGATTGCTTTACCAGCATATTGATGTAGATATTCCGCTGGTTCCGATAGTGCTGTGCTTTGTATGCCAGGCCCTGTATCATTTTTATATTTTTATCTTTCGCTTTTTACTTCGCGGCAGACTGGGAATTGGCGCATACCTGAATAATATCATTCTGCCCGAGCTTGTACTGACAACTGTTATCGGAATATTCCTTTATGGAGCAGTGATGCTTTTGAACGGTGTCCTGGAGGACTATGAGAAAAGGAGTGCATTAAAATTTGTTTAGGGAATTATGGGAAATTTTTAAAGAATTTATGCACAGGCTCGTACATTCCCGCCTGTTTCCTGTGACAATTTTTTTTGTTGTGCTGTTTAGTATTCTTGCTTTCAGACTTTTCCAGCTGCAGATCCTGGAAACAGAGGAGCATCAGAATGACTATATACAGATGACCCTGTCAACAGTTTCCACAGAGGCCGTCCGCGGCAATATATACGACTGCAACGGGGTTCTTCTTGCCTATGACGAGCTGGTTTATTCAGTAACGCTGAAGGATACAGGCTATTATGAAAAGAATGCAGATAAGAATCAGATGATACTGGAGCTTATTCATCTGCTTGATGCCTGTGACGAAAAGGTAGAGGTATCCATCCCCATCGGTATGGCTGAAAGCGGCAGCAGGGGCTCTTACACCTATACCACCACATCAGAAACAAGAAAAAAACAGTTTCTCAGGGATATTTACGGATGTTCGCTGAGTGATCTTGATCGTGAGGACGGCAAATATCCATCGGATATATCTGCGGATGAGGCCATCGAGATCATGAAGGATAATTACTATTTCGATACCTGGAAGGATGCGGAGGGCAGCCTGGTCGTACTAGATGCCTATGATACCCTGCGGGTTGTGGCAATCCGCTACAGACTTGCACAAAATCTCTATCAAAAATATATATCAATACCTGTTGCCTCCAATGTTAAGGAGACCACTATGGCAACTGTCATGGAATACTCAAATGAGCTTCAGGGGGTGGATGTGGAAGAGGATTATATCCGCGTCTATCCGGATGGAGAGTATTTCGCCCAGATTATCGGATATACAGGTCTTGCCAACTCCGATGAGCTTGCTTCACTGCAGGAGGATGACCCAACCTATGAGAGCGGGGATGTGGTGGGAAAAAGCGGTATCGAATCCCTTATGGAACAGCAGCTTTCCGGTACAAAGGGATCAAGAACCATGTATCTTGACAGCACAGGAAAGGTCCTGGAGGTTATCTCCGAAGATGAGGCTGTGGTGGGCAACGATATCTATCTGACTATTGAGCATGACCTGACTATTGCCTGCTATAAGCTTTTGGAGCAGCAGATGGCCAGCATCATCCTTACATACCTGACACCGGATGATGTGGAGGATCGTGTACTGGCCACAGAGGGTATTCGGATCTCCATAAAGGATGTCTATTACCACCTTTTTGACAATAATGTCATATCCATCAGTCAGCTTTATGACGAGGACGCTCCTTCCTGGGAGCAGGAGATTGCTGAGCAGATTGATTCTGTCCGTTTACAGGCACTGGAGGTCATACGCCAGGAGCTTTCCACGGATACGCCCCGTGCAGTCAATGCGCTTGAGGAGGATATGCAGGACTACATGCAGTATGCATTTACCTATCTGTGCTCGGAATCCGGTTATCTGAACCAGGATGCTTTGGATAAGACGTCAGACAGCTATAAAGCGGTTTTAAACGGCGAGGGAAATTTGCGGGATTTTTTATACGGAGAGATTGCCAAAAGCGGCGTTGTAAATATAACGGCTCTCACTACCGATGAGGTATATTATGAAAGTGATCTGATCTATGAGCTTCTTACAGAGGCTCTGCTCTCAGACCTGGCAGAGGATGTAGACTTTACAAAGATATTTATTGAGCATTTGATTGATGAAGATATAATCGCCCCTTGGCTCATCTGCGAGACGCTTTATTCCCAGGAAATCATTGATCGTGATCCTGTCAGCGAAGCAAGTCTAATGAACGCGGATTTTCAGACATGCTATCAGTTTATGTTTGACTGTATATCAGAGCTCATGATTACCCCTGCCCAGCTGGCCCTTGACCCCTGCAACGGCTCCGTGATTGTTACCGATGTGAACACGGGAGAGATCCGTGCGCTGGTTTCCTATCCCAGCTATGACAACAATATGTTTTCAGGAACAGTGGACGCCGCATATTACAGCTCCCTGCTTGCAGACGGATCCAACCCGCTGTTCAATTATGCAACCCAGGCTCGCTCCGCTCCCGGTTCCACCTTTAAGATGCTGACCTCCATTGCTGCTATGGAGGAGGGGCTGGTTACCCGCAGTACCACATTTGACTGTACGGGAATTTTTGATCTTGTGGAGCCTGCAGCGAAATGTTGGATTTATACAGAACAGAACATTGGTCATGGCCCCTTAAATGTGGTCGGAGCACTGGCCAATTCCTGTAATTTCTTTTTTTACAATGTGGGCTATGAGCTTAGCCTTGAAGAGAATGGAACCTTTAACGAACAGCTCGGTATTGAAAAGCTGGCCAAGTATGCAGCGATGCTGGGCCTTGATGAAAAAAGCGGAGCGGAGCTGCCAGAATATTCGCCCCAGATTTCTTCAGAATACCCTATAACCTCTGCTATAGGACAGGGTACAAATAACTATGCTCCTATACAGATGGCAAGATATGTTACAGCTATAGCAAATAAGGGTACGCTTTTTGATCTGACACTTCTACAGCAGGTTGTTGATCATGAGGGAAATGTTGTGGATGACTGCCAGAATGCTTTTGAAGCTATTGAAGGCATATCAGAGGATACATGGGATGCTGTCCACGAAGGTATGTATCAGGTAACGCACAGCGGTACTGTATCAGGGTATTACAATACGGTGGACTTCGATGTTTCCGGAAAAACCGGCTCTGCCCAGGAGGATCTTTACAGGCCGAATCATGCGCTTTTTGTAAGCTTTGGGCCTTCTGAAAATCCTGAGATAACCGTGACATGTACCATCAGAAACGGATATTCATCAGGGTATACAGCTGCCCTGGCTCGGGAAATATACAAGTATTATTTTGGCAAGATTACACTGGATGACATAACAGGTACAAGAATCATTCAAAACAGCGGAACCACCGTTGGAGATTAAATAATTTTCCATTTTCGGGAGGTAAAATTTGGAAGTACACTTCCAAATCTACCATGATGACGCAGCAAGTGCGTCGGAAAGAGGTAAAAATGAGTGAAGTAATTGTTGTAACATCTGGCAAGGGCGGCGTGGGAAAAACAACCACCTCTGCAAATATCGGTACGGGTCTGGCCATACTTGGAAACAAGGTTGTAATGATCGACACGGATATCGGTCTGAGAAATCTGGATGTTGTCATGGGATTGGAAAACAGGATTGTTTATAACTTAATTGATGTGGTTGAGGGAAGCTGCCGCATAAAACAGGCTCTTATTAAGGACAAACGTTATCCCAATCTTTATCTGCTCCCAACTGCTCAGACAAGGGATAAAACCGCAGTCAGCCCATCACAGATGCGGCGGCTTACAGCCGAGCTGCGGGAGGAATTTGATTATGTGATACTTGATTGTCCTGCCGGAATAGAGCAGGGATTTCAAAACGCCATTGCAGGAGCTGACCGCGCGATAGTTGTTACTGTACCGGAGATTTCTGCCATCCGTGATGCGGATCGAATCATCGGTCTGCTGGAAGCCCACGGGATTCATGGGATTGACCTGATTATCAACCGTATGCGCATGGATATGGTTCGTCAGGGAGATATGATGTCGATAGAGGATATCGAGGAGCTTCTGGCCGTACCTGTGATAGGGGCGATACCCGATGATAAAAACATTATTATATCCACGAATCAGGGAGAACCGGTATGCGCTGGAAATAGTATTACAGGACAAATTTATATTAATATCTGCAGACGTATCATGGGTGAAAATATACCTATTTCTGATCTGAGCGCTGGCTCTGGGGTCAGAGGTTTTATTCAGGGACTTTTCCGTAAAACCTCCTGATTGCTGCCGGAAATAGCCGGAAAGACCTTAGCTGTGACAAAATTATATAAATGCTATGTTTGAAAATTATCATCTTAAAAATCTGAATATACGTATTATACTCTATGTTTTGACACTGAGTATTCTGGGTGTTCTGCTGATATACAGCGCTACAAATAAATCGACATTCTACGCAAACTACTATAAGCGTCAGATATTCGGCATCTGTGTAGGCGTGGCAGCCATGCTTGTTATGACATTGATCAGCTATAAGCTGGTTTTGAAGTTGTGGCCAGTAATATATATTATTGATATGGCTCTTCTTCTGCTTACACATTTTGCAGGTGAAACCAATGGGGGCGCTAAGCGCTGGGTGAAGCTGCCCCTGATCGGGCAAATACAGCCCTCTGACTTTACAAAGCTGGCCATCGTTGTATGTCTTGCGGCTCTGATCGGATACTTTAAGGAAAAAATAAACAAGCCTTTTGTCTGGCTCCTGATTATTTTGATGGTTGGACCCCATATTTTTCTTGTGTTGCTTCAGCCGGACCTTTCCACAACCATATTGATGTGCGTGATTGTTGCATTGATGCTGTACGTGGCAAAGCTCAGCTACAGAGTAATATTTGCCTGCGTTGGCGCCGCAGTACCAGTTGTGGGATATTTTATTTTTTTTATTTTAAGTCATTCCATGGAGGAGCTTCAGGAGCTTGCTGCCAAAAATTATCAGTTGAAACGAATTCTGTCATTTATATGGCCGAACCAGTTTCAGGACAGCATTTACCAGCAGCAAAATTCCGTCATGGCAATTGGCAGCGGCGGGCTGTTTGGCAAGGGACTGAATACTACAACATTTGAATCTGTCAAAAACGGTAATTTTATTTCGGAATCCCACACAGACTTTATTTTTACCATTGCCGGAGAGGAGCTTGGCTTTGTTGGATGTATCATTATCATCCTCTTGCTGCTTCTTCTGGTAATTGAATGCCTGTTTATAGCAAAAAATGCCGACACAACAGCCGGCAGAAGCATATGCGTGGGTTTTGCCACGATGTATGCCATGCAGGCCTTTTTCAATATTGCTGTGGCAACCTGGCTCATGCCCAATACCGGTCTGCCCCTGCCATTTATCAGCTATGGTCTCAGCTCCATAATCAGCATGTATATGTCCATAGGCATTGTACTGAATGTAGGACTTCAGCGAAAGCTCAAAGAGAAGGAGCACACTGTTTTTTCTGATTTATAATGCCAGGTTTACATATTTTTACCCGGAAGGAGAGTGCATATGAATATTGGATTAATCGCCCACGATGCAAAAAAAACATTGATGCAGAATTTTTGTGTTGCATATCGCAATATTCTCAGTAACCACACGCTTTTTGCCACTGGTACCACAGGAAGAATGATTGAGGAGGCAGTAAATCTTCCAGTACACAAATTACTCGCCGGTCATCTTGGAGGAGAATTACAGCTTTGTGCATTGATTGAGGATAATCAGCTTGATGCCGTTATTTTTCTTCGCGATCCTCTGACTCCTAAAACAAATGATCCGGAGCCCCAGAATGTAATACAGTTATGCGATCAGTCGCCCATTCCTATTGCAACAAATCTTGCCTCGGCGGAGCTTTTGATACACGCAATAGACAGAGGGGAGCTTGAGTGGAGGAATGTATACAAATGAGAAATAAATTTTTTATGGCGGCGATTCTTCTGCTGACAGGAGTGCTGCTTATGGGGTGTTCAAATACCAGCTCCTCATTTCTTCAGCCATATGCGTTTTCAGATGACACATCTGAATTGAACGCTGATATGGAAAAAAACAGGAGGCTGGAAAGCTTTGCCAAGGATCAGGTTATGCTGCTGAATGATTCTGCGTATCCTGTTGAAAATGTCACCGCAGAAGCGGCTCTGCTGTTCGCTCTTGACGAAAATAATTCTGTTATACTGTGCAAGAATGCATATGGCGCCTTTCAGCCTGGAAATATAACAAAAATCATTGCTTGTGATTACATTTTGCGTAACTATGATGTATATTCAGAGGTTATGATTGATTCCAGTATTTTCAGTGTAGATTCTTCTCTGTGGTCCTGCCATTTCACCAAAAATGATCTGGTAAAAATGAAGGATCTGATCTATGCGGCCGTGATGTATTGCGCAAATGATGTGATTATCCCTTTAAGCATTTATACGGAAGGCGACACAAAATATCTTACAGAAGAAATGAATGCATATATGGCTGAGTTGGGAGCGGAAAGCACAAATTTTGTCAATTGTTACGGTACAGAGACCAGTGGGCAGCAGACAACAATTTATGATTTATATTTATTTTTAAGGAACGCCGTTGAGAATAAGGATCTGATGGAAATGCTGGAGACAAGATCTTATAACTGCCAGTATTCAAACGGAGATTCCCGACAGGGGCTGGTGTTTACAAATGCTCTTCCATATTTTGTTCAGGAAGTGGTGAGCAGCTCCGGCTTAACCATCGGGGGCGGCGTCTGTGAAGCAGAGGAGACGAATCCAACCCAGATGCTTACCATTGCTGAAGATGCGGAAGGTATGCGTTATGTTGCGTTTGTGGCAGGATGCAGCGGTTATGCTGACTGTTTAGCTCAGACAGAGGAAATTCTTTCCAAGATTGCCAATTAAGGATTGCAAATTGGGGCCAGTCATATTATAATATCATTAACAATTTTCAGAGAAACATACAAAAGCGGTTGTGCGTTTCCCGCTTTGAGTATGAAAAAAACGAATAACGCACAGAAGCGAGGGGAATATGATAGAGATTGTTGCAGGTAAGAGGGGCGTTGGCAAGACGAAATGTATCCTGGATAAGGCAAATAAGGCCATAACGCAGACGGATGGCACGATTGTTTATCTGGATAAAAGTACGCAGCATATGTATGAATTAAACAGCAGAATCCGTCTGATAAACATTATGGATTATCCCGTAAATTCCTATGATGCATTTTTAGGCTTTGTTGCGGGCATTATTTCACAGGATTTCGACCTTCAGGAGATTTACTTTGACAGCTTTTTAAAGATTTCAAAAGCCGAGGAAGGTCAGCTTGCCCAGGTTATTGATACTCTTAAGACTTTAAGTGAGCAGCATCATATCACTTTTATCATCAGCATCTCCATGGATGCGGAGGATCTTCCTGAAAACGCCAGAGAATTGGTAATTAATACATAATACTATGTACCAGAAGGGGCTGTTGTAAGGCAACGGCCCCTCATTTACGCAGATGCCTATTCTACATCCCGTACACGGCCGTACATACTAATTAAGTATAGTCCGGCAAGACCAACTACCGCATATATGATGCGGCTGATGAGATTTGATTCGCCAAACAGAAATGCTACAAGATTAAACTTGAAAAAACCAATAAGTCCCCAGTTAATAGCACCTATGATAGCGATTGTCAGTATCGTATAATCTAAAGCTTTGGAATTCATGCTGCTGCCTCCTTTTCGCAGTTAGTTTGTATTCGCTTTTAGTATGCGAAATATTTTTTTGTTTATTATGGTTTTTATTTCCATTTTGTTTTGAAAGGAGGCGTTATGGCTTCAGAAAAGAAAAAAAGATTTGAAAAAAACAGACAAAAATCCAACTCAAATCTGCAGCGCCTTCTTCCTGCTCAGGAGCGCTTTCACCTCCATTTTTCTGCTGTAATTTTTTTTATATTGCTAATTTATATCATTATATTAGTTATCAGATATATAGCAAAAGATACAACAGGGATATATGAGGTTGTACAGGGCAACAGCGGACAACCCCCTTCGTACCAGGCTTTGATTCTTCGAGATGAGAATATCTACTATGCGGAGCATAGCGGCTTTGTAAATTATTATTGCGCGCAGGGTGACCGCTTGCGGGTGAATGCTGCTGTATGCACTTTGGATGAGCATGGGGATTTTCTTTCTCAGCTGGTTATTTCAGACAATGAATTAAGCGACGAATCCATGATGCGGCTTAAAAATGTACTTCGTACCCTGAGTATATCTTATGACCCCAACAATTTTGGAGACCTCTATACGGAAAAGAGCACATTGAATTCAACGCTTCTTTCTCTCTTGACAGAGGAAAATATTGCCAACAGGGTGAACGCATCAGATGAATACACCTTTCAGGTTACCAAAACGCCTGTCAGCGGAACCTTTGTTTCAAGCTATGATGGCTATGAGGATTTTGATCTGTCGAATTTCAGCGCTGTTCAAATTGCACCGGATACCTACGCTCTGAATACGATTATTTCCGGGCAGCTGGTTGAGGCAGGGGCGCCGCTGTATAAAATAATACCTTCCGATTCCTTCAGCATCATATTTCAGATGTCGGAGGATGATCAGGTTACTTATTGGGAAAATACGACGTTGACAGTTTATTTTCCAGACATTGATAAAAATATTACGGGCACTTTTTCTTTTATATTTGACCAGGAGGGAAATCGGTATGCCCGTGTAGATTTTTCGGAGTATGGATATCTGCTTGCAAATACACGATTTACAAATATTGAGATTTCCTCAAATCTTATCGAGGGATTAAAAATACCTTCATCCTCACTGGTAAATAAGGATTTCTTATTAATTCCTAAGAGCTTCTGTACCAGGGGAGGTAATTCTAATCAGTATGGCTGTATGCTCCAGTACTATGAGAATGGAGAATTGAATGCCAGATTTGCCCCGATATCAATCGTCAGCGAATATGAGGAATATTATCTTGTAGATTCCGGCGCCTTTGATGAGGGAGCTGTTTTGTTAAATCCGGAGGATTCCTCGGATATGTATGAAATCGGCGCCAAGAAAATGCTTCAGGGTGTTTATTGCGTGAATAAAGGATATGCTGTATTCCAGCTGGTAAATATCCTGGCTCAGCTTGACGATGGCTATGTGATTGTTGAAGAGGGGTATTACAATAGCATATCTCGTTATGATCGTATCGCATTAAATGGAGCGCTTATCCAGGAAGGAGAGATTATATATCAATGATTGCTGAAAATTTGCAGGAAATCCGAAGCCGTATCGCGGCAGCTGCGCATCGCGCCGGACGTAATGAAAGTGATATCAAGCTGATCGCGGTCAGCAAAACCAAACCGGTGGAGATGATTGAGGAGTGTATCAAGGCAGGCCAGTATGTTTTCGGGGAAAATAAGGTTCAGGAGCTTGTTCATAAAATCCCTCAGCTTCCGGAAAAACTGGAGTGGCATCTGATTGGCCATTTGCAGAAAAATAAGGTGAAATATATTGTGGATCAGGTAGAGCTTATCCACTCGGTGGACACAGTCGCCCTGGCAGAGCAGATTCAAAAGGAAGCGGCTAAAAAGAAATGTGATGTGAACATACTGCTCGAAGTGAACGTGGCCAGAGAGGACACAAAATCAGGCTTTTACATGGAGGATGTATATGACGCATGCCGTCAAATTTCAAAATTTCCAAATGTTCACGTCCGGGGATTGATGACAGTTGCGCCGTTTGTGGCAAATCCGGAAGAAAATCGTGTAATTTTTCAAAATCTAAAGCATCTTTTAGTTGACATTCAGGGTAAAAAAGTAGATAATATTCATATGACTGAGTTGTCAATGGGAATGACCAATGATTATGAAATAGCCGTGGAAGAGGGCGCTACGATGGTCAGGGTAGGCACAGCGATTTTTGGCGCTCGGAACTATGGTGAAAAAAATGATATCAATTAGGGAGAATGATGATGAGTATGATGGATGGAATTAAGAACAGATTTCATGTTGATGTCCTTGATGAAGAGAATGAGGATTTTGACGATTTTGATGATATGGACGATTTTGAAGATGATGAGGAGACCAGCGGCGGTTTCTTCAGTAATCTTTTCAAACGCAAGCGCTATGAAGATGACGTAACGGAGGATGAGGGTTCAGCTGCTCCAGCTTCGGATACATCATTTAGAAGATATGTATCGTCTGCATCTAAGGCAGAAAAGTCACCCGTAACTGCAAGAACTACAGATAATATCAAAGCATTTGCTGAGCCTTCTGGAGAGAAACGTCAGTCACAGGAGCGCAGTAATACCAGAACAGGAGGTGCGAGAGTAATCCCTATGAGTAAAGCGATTGGAAATGCCGGTTCCATGCCCAAAAAGAACTCTGATATATATATGATCAAGCCAAAAACCGAGGAGGATGCCCGTGTAGCTGTAGATCATCTCCTAAGCGGAGAGGTCGTCATTATCAATCTTGAGGGATTAAACCTTGAAATTGCCCAATATGTAACGGATTTCGTTACCGGCGCAAATTACTCCATTGGCGGCAATTTTAATACGATTAACAGCCAGGTTCTTGTATTTGCCCCCTCCGATGTTCAGATGACGGGCGCTTTTATTGACGGACAAACTGATAATACAAGAGATTTTTGATCTTCAAGCTGTATAATTGGGCCATTGCTTTGCTGCAATGGCCTTTTATTTTGATTGCGCCATTGAAAGGAAATGATTATGAAGAAGGCAAAACAGATTATAGTACGCAATGTACTGGGAATACTGGCCGTGGCCCTTCTGGTATTTCTGGATCAGTTTACCAAATATCTTGCCGTAGAACATTTAAAAGGAAAAAGCTCATATATTGTTATAAACGGTATCCTTGAGCTTCAATATGCAGAAAACAGAGGAGCCGCCTTTGGAATATTTCAGAACAGGCAAATTGGACTTGTAATAATGTCAGTAGTTATTCTGCTTGTTATTCTGTTTTTATTTGAGACGACTCCTTTTAAAAAGCGTCTTATTCCTCTGCAGCTGGTTTACATTTTGGTTATAGCAGGGGCTGTGGGAAATATGATTGACCGTATCAGGCAAAATTATGTTGTTGATTTTATCTATTTTCGTGTTATCAATTTTCCTAATTTTAATATTGCGGACATGTGTGTAACGGGCGCATGTATTTTGCTCATCATTTTGATGCTTTTCGTTTATAAAGACGACGAGCAGCTCACTTGCTTATCCAAGAATAAGAAAAAGGATGTAAATGCGTGAAACATACATTTGTGGTATCAGAAAACTATGAGGAAGAACGTATTGACCATTATCTTGCCCTTCTGAACAGTGAAATTACAAGAAGCTATCTGCAAAAGCTTATTAAAGCCGGTGAGATTCTTGTAAACGGAAAACCTGTAAAGGCAAGCTACAGAGTTGCTGCAGATGATGTTATTGATTTAAATATTCCAGAAATGATTGCTCCGGATATACTTCCAGAGAATATTCCGCTGGATATTTTATATGAGGATGAGGATCTGATTTTAATTAATAAACCTAAGGGGATGGTTGTTCATCCTGCGCCAGGTCATTACAGCGGTACGCTTGTCAACGCGCTGATGTATCACTGCGGCGCTTCTCTTTCCGGAATTAACGGGGTGATGCGCCCTGGCATTGTGCACCGGATAGACAGGGATACAACCGGGGTTATTATTGCCTGCAAAAATGACCGCTCCCACCAGGTTATCGCTGCCCAGCTCAAGGAGCATAGCATAACAAGGCGTTATTATGCATTGGTCTGCGGGAATCTAAAGGAAGAGGAGGGAACGATCGACGCTCCTATCGGAAGACATCCCACGGACCGAAAGCGTATGGCTGTAAACTACGACCATGGAAAACCTGCCATCACCCATTACCGTGTGTTGGAGCGTTTTGGAACATATACATGGATCGAATGCCAGCTGGAGACAGGCCGGACGCATCAGATTCGGGTTCACATGGCAAAGCTGGGACATCCCTTGCTGGGAGATGAGGTATACGGCGGAGAAACCAGGAGAAATCTGATTGGACAGTGCCTTCACGCATACGTGCTGGGTTTTGTGCACCCAAAAACACATGCGTATATGGAATTTACGGCGCCTCTGCCGGAGTATTTTAAAAAGCTCATTACAAATATATAACGTTCATTTGATTCCGGCTCTGATAGTAAATATAATTGTATAAACAATTCAAAATGCGTAGGAAAATTGCTTGCATATTTTCCTACGCAGTGGTAGAATATTGCTATAAAATATGGATGACCTGGGGATAATCATTTTTCATTATTCGGGTTGACAGAAACGGAGGTTTCTTATGAAGGGAAATACTGTGATCACCATAGGACGGGAAACCGGAAGCGGCGGTAGAATGATTGGCAAAATGCTGGCTGAGCGTATGGGCGTAAAATTTTACGACAAGGAGCTGATCCAACTGGCAGCAAAGGAAAGCGGGCTGTGCCAGGAAATATTTGAAACCTATGACGAAAAGCCCACCAACAGCTTTTTATATTCCCTGGCTATGGACACCTATTCCGGGAACTTTGGCGCGGCAAATAATCTTATGAGCAGCCTGCCCTTAAATCACAAGGTGTTTTTAGCCCAGTTTGAGGCTATCAAAAACCTGGCTCTGCGTGAAAGCTGTGTAATCGTGGGCAGATGTGCAGATTACGCACTTGCGGATTATCCCAATACCACGAGCATTTTTATTTCCGGGAAAATGGATGATAAAATTGCCGCCATTATGGAGCGTTACGGAAAGACTGCGGATGAGGCTAAGAGCATCATCACAAAGAGTGATAAGAAACGATCAAACTATTATAATTTTTACTCCGGAAAAAAGTGGGGTGATGCAAGAAGCTATGATCTTTGCCTAAACAGCAGCGTCATCGGCTATGAGGGATGCGTGGACATCGTTCTTGACTTTGTCGAAAAGAAAAAAAAGAAGGCGTAATATCGCAGTGAGCAGCTTTGCTGCGTGCTGTGCGACATCGCAAATCGAGTAGGGGGCTCTTTTCCCCTACTCGATTTTTTCCAGCTCTAGGTGTTTTTTGGCGCTTCATCCTCACGAAGGCGGACCTTATTTCTAGCCTGCCTTCTCTGATCCTCTGCGATGGCGGCATAGTGCTTCCGGGTTGTATTGACGTCACTGTGTCCAAGAACATCTGCCACAAGATAGATATCGCCGGTGGCCTGGTAAAGACTGGTGCCGTAGGTGCTCCGCAGCTTATGGGGGGTGATTTTTTTATAGCCGGTAACCAGCTGGGTGTATTTTTTTACCAGTTTTTCTACGGATCGCACGCTGATGCGCTTCATCTGAAGGGAGAGGAAAAGAGCCTCCTCATGGCCGCTGGCAGGGATCAGGTGACGTCGCTGCTCTAAATACATGTCCATGGCGTTCATTACCTCGTCACCAAAATATACAGTGGATTCCTTTCCGCCCTTTCTAAATACCCGGATACAGCCCTCCCGCTCGTCATAGTCCGTTAGATTTAATCCCACGCACTCAGAAACGCGGATGCCGGTGCCCAGGAGGAGTGTGATCAGCGCCAGATCCCGGACGGCGGTTTTTTCGTGATAGCTGCGCTGCTTTTGGGTGAGCTTGTCACCGGATTCAACCAGATCCAGCAGCTCCGCCACTTCACCAGGATCAAGGCGGATGATATTTTTGTCGTGGAGCTTTGGCGTCTGCAGCAGGGCTGCGGGATTCTTTGTAATCCGCTCCGTCTGTATAAAATAGTTGTAAAAGGATTTCAGGGAGGATACCTTTCTCTTGATGGCCCGTTCCCCGTTCATATGCTCCTGCTCTGCGTCCCCCTTGTAATATTTCACATATTCAAGGAAGTGTTCAAGATCAGTGACATGAAGCTGTTCCAGCTCTGTTAACGTGATGGAGACGGTCTCCCTTCCTTTAAATTTTGGGTGTTCCGCAACCAGAAATTTAAAAAAAATAGTGAGATCATAGGCATAGGCAATTCTAGTTCTTGAGGCGGTTCTGTGCTCAATACCGCGAAAATAGTCCCCTGCGTAGTCCGGAAGAATTTTGCAGAGGCTCCGAAGGTGGAGGATATTTTCCCTGTCAACCTGCTCCTTATACTCCATATGCACACCTTCTTTGCTAAAATTTCTTAAACTTCGGATAATGATTTCTCCCAGAGTTCCTTATACATTATAAATCAAGTCCTTTCTCCCTGCAACAGAAAATATTAAAGAAAGGATCAAAACTCTGATGGAGAAGAGGCGACACCCAGTTACGGGGGAAGATTTTCGAGAAATCGTTTTTCTTGGCAAGAGAAAATAAATAACCTGGCATAAAACTATTGACTTTTGTGATTTCAAATGCTAGAATAGCAAAGTATGCCGCTCAGTGTGGTTTTAAAGCTCTGCTCCGCAGACACCGAAACTGGCGAGTAAAGATAAATAGGAGGTGTGCCACATGTATGCAATTATTGCGACTGGTGGAAAGCAGTACAAGGTAGAAGAAGGAGATACGATCAAGGTTGAAAAGCTTGATGCAGAGGCTGATACTACCTATACTTTTGATCAGGTACTTGCAGTAAATAATGGAGAGCTGGTAATCGGCAATCCCACTGTTGCAGGTGCAACTGTATCCGCTACTGTTGTTGGTAATGGCAAGGCCAAGAAGGTTGTCGTTTACAAGTACAAGAGAAAGACCGGATACCACAAGAAGAATGGTCACAGACAGCAGTATACAGAGTTGAAGATCGACAAGATCAACGCTTAATCTGTTATGATCATTGTTCATGTTTTATTTGATGAAAGCCTTGAATATTTTGGCTTTCGCGTCAGCGGACATGCCGGATATGATGATTACGGCAAAGACATCGTCTGTGCTGCTGTATCTGCAGTGACGCTCGGTATGGTCAACGCCACGCTGGAGCTGACGGATGCAGGAGTGATTTATGAGGCCGGAGATAATGGCCTGCTTCGCTTTAAGTATGATGAGAAGCCCGGACATGACGCTAAGCTGCTCTTTCAGACCATGCTTTTGACCTTACAGAGCATTGAAGAGCAGTATGGCAGGGAGTTTTTACAGATTAAATATGTACAAAAGCTCCAGAACAAACAGTATATTTCGATTAAAAATCAGGAGGTGTGAACCATGTTAAAGATGAACCTTCAGTTTTTCGCTCATAAGAAGGGTGTTGGTTCTACCAAGAACGGTAGAGATTCCGAGTCCAAGAGACTTGGCGCTAAGAGAGCAGATGGTCAGGTAGTTAAGGCTGGTAATATTCTTTACAGACAGCGCGGAACCAAGATCCATCCCGGAAACAACGTTGGTATCGGCAGCGATGATACCCTGTTTGCAAAGGTGGACGGCGTTGTTCGTTTTGAGAGAAAGGGCAGAGACAAGAAGCAGGTTTCCGTATATCCTGTTGCTGAATAGTGCCTGTTACATGGAACTGAAACTGATGGCTTCAAATCTGTCAAGGATTTGGAGCCACTCTTTATATTGGAAGGTTTGGTAATCTTATGTTTGCAGATCGCGCAAAAATATATATTCGCTCCGGCAAGGGCGGAGACGGCCATGTAAGCTTTAGAAGGGAGCTGTATGTGGCCGCAGGAGGTCCGGACGGGGGCGACGGCGGACGGGGCGGAGATATCATCTTTGAGGTGGACAAGGGTATGAATACCCTGACCGATTACCGCCATAAGACAAAGTATGTTGCGGGAGACGGCCAGGAGGGCAATAAGAAGCGCATGCACGGCGCCGACGGAAAGGATCTTGTGCTGAGAGTCCCTGAGGGAACCGTTCTCCGTGAGTATAACAGCGGCAAGATTGTGGCTGATATGTCAGGAGAAAACCAGCGTGTCACCGTGCTGAAGGGAGGCAGAGGCGGTCTGGGCAATATGCACTTCGCGACCTCCACCATGCAGGTGCCCAAATATGCCCAGCCCGGCCAGGAGGCTCAGGAGCTGACGCTTCTGATGGAGCTGAAATGCATAGCGGACGTGGGGCTGGTAGGCTTTCCAAATGTGGGGAAATCCACATTTTTGACTCGGGTTTCCAATGCCCGCCCGCAGATCGCCAATTACCATTTCACAACCCTGAACCCTCACCTAGGAGTGGTGGATTTCCAGGGAATCGACGGCTTTGTCATTGCTGATATTCCGGGACTTATCCAGGGGGCATCGGAGGGAGTTGGCCTGGGACATGATTTTCTGCGCCATATTGAGCGGACAAAGGTTATCATCCATATTGTGGACGCTGCTTCTGTGGAGGGACGGGATCCTATTGCCGATATCCGGGCTATCCGCAAAGAGTTAAAGGCCTATGATCCCAAGATGCTGGAAAAGCCTGAAATTATAGCCGCAAATAAGATGGATGCCCTGTCCCAGGAGGAGCAGGACGCAGTAATCGCTCTTTTGCGGGAGGAATTCGGGGATCAGATGGAGGTATATCCCATATCGGCAGTCAGCGGCAGGGGAATCAAGGAGCTTTTATATGCGGTAAAAAAACTCCTGGCGGCTGTTCCTGCCGCGCCTACGGTATTTGAAAGTGAGTTTGAATATAATTCTGCCAGCGACAGCTCCCTGCCCTTTACGGTCAATGTGGAGGACGGCGTCTTTGTTGTTGAAGGCCCTCGGATTGAGAAAATGCTTGGATATACCAATCTTGATTCCGAGAAGGGGTTTGAATTTTTCCAGAAATTCCTGAAGGATACAGGAATTCTGACTCAGCTGGAAAATCTGGGAATTCAGGACGGCGATACTGTTCGTATGTACGGACTGCAGTTTGACTATTACAAATAGAGGTAAGTTTGGAAGTAAACTTCCAAATCTACCATAATGACGCAGCGAGTGCGTCAGAAAGAGGTAAAAATGACAACAAAACAGCGTTCTTATTTAAAGGGGCTTGCCATGACCATGGATCCAATCTTCCAGGTGGGAAAGGGAAGCGTTTCTGAGGAAATGATCAGGGCCATAGCAGAAGCCCTGGAGGCCAGAGAGCTGATCAAATTAAATGTTTTAAAGAATTGTCTGGATGATCCGAAGGAGATCGCATCTATAATTGCAGAGCATACCCACGCAGAGGTTGTTCAGGTTATCGGCAGAAAGATTGTCCTTTACAAGCAGGCTTATGAACCGGAGAAAAGGAAAATTGTCCTTCCCAAATAGACAAGCCTGCCCCTGCCGTCAAAGGTTAATTGGAATATGAGTGAAAAAAAAACTGTGGGGATTATGGGAGGAACCTTTAATCCCATTCATAACGGTCACATAGCGATTGCAAAAGCCGCCAGAGACGCCTGCGGTCTGGATTTGGTAGTATTTATGCCAAATGGAAGTCCCGCATATAAAGTAAAGCCGGATATTTCCGATGAGGACCGGGGAAAAATGGTGCAGTGCGCCATAGCAGGGTATCCGGATTTTGTATATTCTGACTTTGAGATTTCTCAGCATGATGTGACCTACACTGCCAGGACCCTTCCTGCATTCAAAAAGCTGCATCCTGATTGGAATTTGTATTATATTGTGGGTTCCGATTCTCTCTGCTATATGGACAAATGGTATCATCCGGAAATCATTTTTGCGGAGGCTGTGGTTGTCGCAGCCTGCCGCGACACGGAAAGCATTGACGAAATGGAGCAGTACAGGCAGTTTTTGCTTGCCCGCTTTCACGCTGATATCCGGCTGGTCTTTAACGAGACCGTGCCGGTTTCCTCTACGGAAATACGAAATAAGATCAGAAAGCACCAGTCTGTGCAGGGACTGCTGCCGCCAGCTGTGGAAAATTATATCAAAACCAGGGGACTTTATCATGGAGAATGAATATTTTTCTCATATAAGAAAAAAAATAAAAAAGGTATTGGACAAGGACCGCTATCGGCATACCCTGGGGGTGGCATCCACGGCTGTCTGTTTGGCCATGCGCTATGAAGTGGATTTGGAGAGAGCTAAACTGGCAGGTCTGCTCCATGACTGCGCCAAATGTATTCCTGATAAGAAGAAATATGAGCTTTGCACGGAGTTTCATATTTCTCTGACCGAAACAGAAAAACACAACCCTTCTCTGCTTCATGCCAAGCTTGGCGCATATATTGCCCGGGAACAGTATGGCATCACTGACCAGGAGGTGCTGGATTCCATCACATGGCATACCACCGGCAAGGGAGATATGACAACGCTGGAAAAAATCATTTTTATTGCAGACTATATTGAACCCGGAAGAACAAAGCAGAAAAATTTAGCCCTGATCAGAAAAATGGCTTTCATGAATCTGGATGAAGCCATGTACCTGATTACAAGGGATACACTGGAATATTTATCAAAAACATCGGCTCCAGTTGACGAAAAAACCAGGGAAGCATATGAATTTTATTCAGAATTACATAATAACAAAACGGAGGAATTGAAATGACAAACGAGCTTGTAAGGCTGGCTTACGGAGCCATCGAGGAGAAGAAGGGCCAGGAGATCATGGTGATCGACATCAGCCAGGTTTCATCCATTGCAGATTATTTTATCATTGCAAGCGGCACCAATGTGCGTCAGGTTCAGGCCATCAGTGACAGTGTAACAGAAGTCCTAGGAGCAAATGGATATAATTACAAATCGATGGAGGGCTTTGAAAATGCAAACTGGGTCCTGCTGGATTACGGCGATACAATTATCCATATTTTCAACCAGGAGGACAGGCGCTTTTATGATCTGGAGCGGATCTGGAGGGATGGAAAGCTGATCGAAAGGGAAAATCTGTAAAAGTCAGCATTTGTACCTACATGAAAAGTTGATTTTTAAGTTTGACAACTGATTATGAATATATTTACCATATTGGGATAAAATATTGTAAAAGCCAGCTGACACGGAGTGTTCAGCTGGCAGTTTTTTTTTCACTGTATGAAATTTTTAATCAAATTTGCGATATAGTCCAATTACTTTTCCCAAAATCTGTACCTCATTGACAATGATCGGCTCCATGGTATCATTCTCTGGCTGAAGGCGATAGTAGCCCTTTTCCTTATAAAAAGTCTTGACAGTTGCTGAGTCACCCACAAGCGCCACGACAATTTCTCCGTTGCGGGCTGTAGACTGTTCGCTGACAAGAACCATATCTCCATCTAATATGCCGACATTGATCATGCTTTCGCCATGTACATTTAACATGAACACATTGCTTCCGGAGGGAAGAAACTCGGCATTCAGCGCAAAATAGTCTGTGATATTTTGATCTGCAAAAATGGGTTCCCCGGCAGCCACATTTCCTACGATGGGAATGTTGACCGTTTCCTGGCGGGCTCCGTAAAAATTATCATCCAAGATCTCGATGGCCCTGGGTTTGGTAGGATCCCTTCTGATATAGCCCTTTCTTTCCAAGGTAGAAAGCTGTGCGTGAACAGAAGAGGTGGAGCGGAGGCAAACCGCCTCGCAAATTTCCCTCACCGACGGCGGATACCCTTTTTTGATAATTTCCGATTTCATATAATCAAGAATTTCGCGCTGCTTCTCAGTTAAAGCTTCCCTAAAAGACGACATACATTACCTCCCGTGCTTGGATTTATTCTGTAAAACAGTATAGCACATGCAGCGGAAAAATGCAAACACTTGTTTAGAAAATTTGTTCGCAAAAATTTGTTCGGAAGTATTGACAAATCTACGTTCGAGTGATATTATAAAACAAACGTTCAGAACAGATGTTTTTAGAGGATATCTATATTTTGGGGAAGAAGGGAAGGTCAGATACTATGAAAAAATCAACAGTCGCTGTACTTGTTTCTTTGATCACAGTTTTATTTATCGGGTGCGTGTTTGCTCAGGCAAAGACTCCTGAGCAGAATATGAACAATCGAACCAAATGCTATAAAAGTATTGAGATTCAGGCTGGAGACACCCTCTGGAGCATAGCAGAAGAGTATATGACAGAAGAATATTACTCTGTGGAGGCATATGTAAAGGACGTTCAGGAGATTAACGGTTTTAACGGAAACAGGATCTACGAAGGATGTTATCTAGTGGTTCCTTACTACAGTGATCAGAGATAATCCAGAAATTGTGAAAGGTATAGCTAACGGGCAGTATCAGGAACACTCTGTACTGCCCGCTTTCTAATCCTCATCCGACCTGCTGAGACACCATGCGCTCTGCATGAAGATACCCTTCAGTTTTACATGCCGCTGGGGTGCTATAAAATTGATAGATAATCCTTATTCTACTGTCACGGATTTTGCCAGGTTTCTGGGCATATCCACATCCAGTCCCCGCCCATAGGAGGTATAGTATGCAATAAGCTGCAGGACCACTGCCGCCGGGAATACGGAAAACAGATCATCCACCTCAGGAATAGTCAGCTGCTGCTGACAGATTTCCTCCGGAACCCTCAGATCCGCCTCGGTGATCAGGAGCACATATGCGCCTCTGGAGGACACTTCCTTTATATTGGAAATGGTTTTATTAAAAACCTTACGCTGTGTAGCGATGGCGATTACCGGAATCCCCGGCGTAATCAGCGCGATGGTTCCGTGCTTCAACTCCCCGGCGGCATAGGCCTCCGCATGAATATAGCTGATTTCCTTGAGTTTTAAGGCGCCCTCCAGCGAAAGGGTATAATCGATGCCCCTTCCGATAAAAAACGCATCCTGGGCCTCTAAAAGGCATATGGAGGCATTCTGTATTTCCTCCCTGTTGTCCAGAACCTGCTGGATAGCAGGGATCACATCAAGGAGATCTCCTATAAATTTTCTGGCTGCTTCCTCGGAAATACAGCCCTTTACCAGTCCGATCCGGCAGCCAATCACATATAAAGTAGCGATCTGCACAGTATAAGCCTTTGTGGAGGCCACGGCGATTTCCGGACCTGCATGGGTATAGACCACATAATCGCTTTCACGGGCGATTGTGGAGCCCTTTACATTCACCACGGAAAGGGTTTTGGCACCGTAGGATTTTGAAAGCCGCAGAGCCTCCAGGGTATCGATGGTTTCACCGGATTGGGAAACAGCGATGACCAAGGTGTGGGCATCAATGATAGGACTGTCATAGCGGTATTCGCTGGCAATGGAAACAGTCACAGGGATGCGCATCATGGGCTCCACCATGGATTTAAAGATCATTCCCGCATGCATAGCCGTTCCGCAGGCAATCACGCGAATCTCGTGAATATCCTTTAATATCTCGTCGTCCACGCCATCGGACAGAAGAGAGGGAAGTCCATCCTGAATACGGGGCATGACGGTGCCGCGGATTACCTCGGGCTGTTCCATGATTTCCTTCATCATGTAATGCTCGTAACCCCCCTTTTGTGCGGCCTCAATATTCCAGCTAACCGTTAAGCTTTCAGGCTTTGCCATCTGTCCATCAAGGGTTTCTACCTTTATATCATCCTTTGTCAGCGTCACAATATGGTATTCCGGAACGATGAAATATGTTTGTGAATATTGAATGATGGCGGTTAGGTCGGAAGCAATGATTGAACCATCTGCGAAGTGTGCCGCAACCATGGGGCTCACATTCCTGATGGCAAAAATCTTATCCGGAACATCCTGAAACATGATGCAGAAAGCAAAAGAGCCAATCATATGCTTCATGGCCTGGCGGATCGCATAATATGGATCACCCTTATAAAAATGATTGATGACAGCGGCTGCAACTTCCGTATCTGTCTCGGACTTGACCATATGTTCCAGATTGAATTTTTCAATCAGCTCGTGATAGTTTTCTATAATTCCGTTATGGATCAGGGCTACACGGCCAACCAGATGCGGATGGGCATTTTCATCTGTCACACCTCCGTGGGTTGCCCATCTGGTATGTCCGATACCGCATGTAGAGGAGGAATCCAGATCCTCGCAAAACTGGCGAAGGGTTTCGACCTTTCCAGCCTTCTTGACGATTTGAAAAGGCTGATCCTTATATTGCAATGCAATGCCGGCGCTGTCATAGCCGCGGTATTCCAGTCTTGCAAGCCCATCAATCAGAAGCTTTTTTGCCTCAATATTTCCGGTAAAACCGATGATTCCACACATAAATTAATCCTCCTGGGTCATCCTGATTTTTCATCTATGATTATGTTTCTAATTCTTTTTTTAGCACAATTCAATCCGTGATATTAGGGGTCAAAAAAAACTTTTGACCCCAACATCTACTTGAGAAGTATATCATAAAACCAGGTGATTTACAAGCATTTGGTCGAGAGGGCTATTTTTCATGGCGCAAACTATTCGTTAAACCTGGGTTTTGCGAATAGTTTCTAATCGAATTTATATATCAGGTCATACTGCTCCCATAGCTGTTAGAATGTTGTAAAGCATATTTTTATCATACAGTATATGCTTGCAAAACACTTATAAATATGCTATGCTGGATGCCTGCCTTAAAATCATACAGAGCATCCCATCATAACCCCCGCCTCACTTGCATAGGAGTATTTCCATGAAGGATTATAATCATATTGATTGTCATAATTCTGCGGAGAATTATCAAATTGAAAACGCTGAACATCCACATCGGTTTGGTAAAATCTTTACTGAGCCAGGTATTTCTGAAAGAAATCCCAAGCTTGTTCGCTGCTGCGAAATCTGCGGCTATGTGGAGGTCATCGGCATCATTGTGCAAAATCCCCAGTATACAAAGCCTTTTTATGACCGCCCCAGCAAAATTTCACCGGTGGTAAAACGACAGCTTTTCAGTTTGGGTGCCGCAGCTGCCTGCATAGGTTTTGCAGCCTATGGTATACACTTTATTTCAGATACTTTTTGCAGACCATGCCTGAAATCTCCTGGTACGTCTTCAAGGGACGAAGCAAAATCAGCGTTTCAAAATGATTCAAGAAAACATTGGAATTACGAAACGTTGGCCGAAGCCACATATATAAAGGAAACAGAACCGAATAAGTTACATATAGAGGAGACAGCACATACATGGAATACAATTGAAACGTTTTTAAGCTTGGAGTTTGAAACCGAAATAGCTACAGTAGAGGCGGCCCATGAAACTGAAAATCTCCCAGGTATCTTTATAGATGATAATCCTACAGCAGAAACGGATAAGGAGTCTCCCTCCTCTCCCGCCACCATCGGGTTTATGGATACAGAAGTTGAATGGCCCGCAGACATGGAGCATAGCATAACCTCGATAACTGATGCCGGTGAAACTGAGGGGCAGACGGCCATGGCCGGGTATCCGGCGAATACTTCTGAAACGGCAGCGTTTTCAATGGATACCGCTGTGACGGTCACGGCATCAGAGGATTATTCATGGCTTACAGGTGAACTTTTAAATGGAAAGGATATAATCCGGCTGATAGAATCCGGAGCGCCCGTGGAAATCATAACAAATTCCGGAAAAAAGCTTTGCGCGAATTGCTCTGTTAAGGGAGCTTCTCCTCTCTCGGACAGAAGTCAGATTCGGGAGACAGATTTATACACGGCGAACGTAACTGTGATTGATCATCAGCAGGTAATTGTACTTAATATTTTTGATAAATTTATTTTGGAAAAAGAAGATACGCAAAAGCGTTAAAGGGTTTGCGATTTTTTATTGTATTTTTAATCCGCTATGTATGGGAGGTTTCCCTCCCTATATATGAAGCAAAAGGCCCCTTGCGGATTTTCATTCCTCCGATGATATATACTATGTGGCCGGTTTCAAAAGGTGATTTTCAAATCAAAATGTGCTGCTGCTCTCCTGCGCTCAAAAAAAACTAAAAAACATATAATAATACATAACAGCGTCAGGAGGAAATATGGAACCTGTTTTATCCCTTAAAAATATCTCCTATGCTTATCATACAGCCCAGGCAGAAACGCCTGTGCTTTCAGATATTTCATTGGATGTATTTCAGGGGGAATTTATTTCTATTGTAGGGCCTTCAGGGTGTGGAAAATCGACGCTTCTGTCGATCATCAATGGTCTGCTGAAGCCAGATGAGGGAACGCTTCTTCTTGGAGAAAACACTGGAGGAGACTCACCTGTGAAGGTAGGGTATATGCTCCAGCGCGACCAGCTTTTCGAGTGGAGAACCATTTGGCAGAATGCAATCCTGGGTCTTGAAATTACCCATCAGCTTAACGAAAAAAACATGAAGAAAACCATGGAGCGCCTCAAATTCTATGATCTATATGATTTTAAGGACAGCTACCCCAGCCAGCTGTCGGGAGGGATGAGACAGCGCGTGGCCCTTGTGCGGACACTGGCCCTGGAGCCCCAGCTGCTGCTCTTAGACGAACCTTTTTCAGCCTTGGATTATCAGACAAGACTGATGGTGTCAGATGACATCTGTATGCTGATCAAAAAGGAAAAGCGTACCGCGCTTCTTGTCACCCATGATCTGTCAGAGGCCATCAGCACAGCCGACAGGATTCTGGTTCTCTCAAAACGTCCTGCAGGCATAAAAGCAGATATACCGATCCAGTTTGAGACGGCGGATCTGTCACCCCTTGAAAGGAGGAACAGTCCTCTCTTTTCTGCATATTTCAATAAAATATGGAAGGAGCTGATCGGTCATGAACAACATCAGTGAGACGCAAAGGATCTATCTCTCCCATGCCAGACGAAAAAAAGTGCTGATTCATCTGCTTAGAATCGGGCTGCTGGTTGCGATTCTTGTTTTCTGGGAGGTCAGTGCCAGGCTGGGATGGATTGATGATTTCATCTTCAGCAGTCCTAGTCTGATTGGAGCCTGTGCCCTGGATATGATTCGGGATGGATTACTTCAGATGCATCTAATGGCAACTCTAAAGGTGACGATCCTAAGCTTTCTGTTGGTCACTCTTCTGTCCATCGTCAGTGCATTACTCTTATGGATGAGCAGGACTATATCATCCATATTAGAGCCCTACCTGGTTGTTCTGAACAGCCTTCCAAAATCAGCGCTGGCTCCTTTGCTCATTGTTTGGCTTGGAAATAATCAGGCAACCATTGTGGTGGCAGGTGTGTCTGTGGCCATCTTCGGGTCCATTATGACACTATACACGAATTTCTGTGAGATCGATCCTGAAAAGGTAAAATTGATTTACACCCTGGGCGGAACCCGCCTATCAGTTCTGACAAAGCTGCTTTTGCCAGGAAGCGTTCCCATTATCATCAGCAATATGAAGGTGAATATTGGACTCTGCCTCATCGGAATTGTGATTGGCGAGATGATCAGCTCCAAAGCTGGACTTGGTTATTTGATCATCTACGGAACCCAGGTATTGAGCCGTGTGTGAATTTGAAGATTTGCGGAAGAATTTGAGTGCCTACAATTCAACACTCTTTACGCTCACAACATACCACATATATGGTTCTTTGTCAATACAGCAAACTCAGAGGACTTCCCATCTCCCATGACGGCCGTTGCCTTTAAACTCAATCTTTCCCTCTTCCTTCAGGCATTTTATTCTTAATTCAAGAGTTTTTAAGGACAGGTGCAGCTGCGCAGCCAGTTCCTTCCTGGTGATGTGCGGATGCTCTCGTATAAGCTCCATAATCTTTTGCAGAGAATGCTCAATCTCGATTTGAGTAGCCCGATATGCCCTGTCTTTGAGATTGAAATAAAACGCCTGACTATTTGACGGGAAGTGTTTAGGGTCAAGCTCCAAAAGAATATTTATGTTCATGTAGACCGTGACATCCATCTGATTGATCACAATGGAATCGACGCAGGATATAAAGCTGTTCATTGATGCCGTTTGAAAAAAATCACTCTCAATTTTTGCCCTGATATCGGCAAGACGGCTCTCCAGCTGGCTGACGCGGCTCATCCTCTCCTTTTGGATATTTAATTTTTCGATCAGACCGTTTTTCTCCTGTTCCAGTTTTTGATTAAGCATACTATAGTTTTCCTCGGATACATGGCCGTCAATGAATTTTAGAAGCAGCTTTTCCAGTCGGGCATTTGTCTGATCAAGCTGCCTCTGAATCTGTTTTTCATTTACAAGCTGGTTCTGCAGCTCAAAGGATGCAGCTATCGAACGGATTACCTTGTTGATGATATTGCTCTTCATATCGCTGAAATCAAATAGTTGCTGCTGCAGCTCTTGCAATATATTGATCAACTCGCTTTCTTTGACAATAATATTATCGCAGCCTTCGCTCGTATCCAGACATTTGCGGGCAGCATTTTTCTTTCTGAGCTCAGGAGTTTTCCTGCCATGGGAATAATAGTTCTTGCAATACCATTCCCGGATAATACCCTTTTTGGTTGTGCGAGTGGACACATAATATGGCTGTCCACATTCCCCGCATTTAACTTTGCCTGACAACGAATACTCAGGTGTGCTATGCACATGCGGAGAACAATATTTTTCTCGGCGGGATGCAAGGTTTTGGTTTGCCTTTTCCCATAGTTCCTTGCTGACGAGTGCTGGG